>CABRSG010000280.1 GCA_902473545.1 uncultured Lachnospiraceae bacterium
CCGCCATCTCCTTCGGAAGGCGCCCGTCCGTGGGGGCCTCTGTGTATATTACTCCTTCCATAATCCATTACTCCTCATATCGCATTGTGTTATGTGACATTTTTCCGGATTTCACAATACCTCTTTCATTGTGCGGATATACTCTTTCACATGCGGCACGCAGTCCTTCCCATACTGACCGCAGATGCGCACAATCGCACTTCCCACGATCGCTCCATCAGACAGCGCCGCCATTTTCTTTGCCTGCTCCGGTGTAGAAATTCCAAAGCCGACCGCGCACGGAATATCCTTCGTCTCCTTCACAAGTTTCACCATGCTCCCCACATCCGAAGTGATCTCCGCGCGCACTCCCGTCACACCCATCGACGATACACAGTACACAAACCCGCTGGCGTCCGCCGCGATCTGCCGGATGCGCTCATGCGAGGTCGGCGCGATTAAGGAAATGAAATCCAGTCCATATTTCTTACATACGGTATCAAATTCTTCCTTTTCTTCAAAAGGTACATCCGGCAGAATCAGACCGTCCATACCGATTTCAGCGGCTGTGCGGATAAAGCGCTCTGTACCGGATTCCATGCGGCTTAAACGTTCCATTTCACTCTGCTCTGTGTAACCGGAGCACTCCTCCCTGTCCTGCTGTTTTTTATGTGACATTTGTCCATATCCATAGGAAAATACTACATTCGCGTAGGTCATAAACACCATCGGAATATCCGTCTTTTTTCGGATACGGCGCACCATCTCAAAAATATCATCCGTCGTCACCCCATTTGTCAGCGCCCGCAGGTTCGCCGCCTGGATAACCGGTCCCTCCGCCGTCGGATCGGAAAACGGAATGCCAAGCTCAATCAAATCCGCGCCTGCCTCCTCCGCCCCGTACACAAGCTGCTCGGTGACATCCAGCGACGGATCGCCGCAGGTAATGAACGGAATAAACGCCTTGCCGTTTTCAAATGCTTTCTGAATGTTACTCATGAATATCCTCCCCTCTGTATCTGGCGATTGCCGCACAGTCCTTATCTCCTCTGCCGGACAGGTTGATGACGATGATCTGATCTTTTCGCATCGTCGGCGCCAGCCTGCGCGCATAGGCAACTGCATGAGCGCTCTCGATTGCCGGAATCACACCTTCCATCTTCGCCAGATATTCAAAGGCGTCCACCGCCTCGTCGTCGGTAATTGCAACATATTGCGCGCGTCCTTTATCGTAGAGATCGGCGTGCTCCGGTCCGATGCCCGGATAATCCAGCCCGGCGGAAATGGAGTATACCGGCGCGATCTGGCCGTACTCATCCTGGCAGAAATACGACTTCATTCCATGAAAAATGCCGAGCCTGCCGGTGGCGATCGTCGCCGCAGTCTCCGCGGTATTAACGCCGCGCCCCGCAGCCTCACAGCCAATCAACTGCACTTCTTTATCCTCAATAAAATGATAAAATGCACCAATCGCATTAGAGCCTCCGCCCACACAGGCAAGCACCGCATCCGGCAGCTTCCCTTCTTTTTCAAGCATCTGCTGTTTGATTTCTTTGGAGATGACCGCCTGGAAATCCCGCACGATCGTCGGGAACGGATGCGGTCCCATGCAGGAACCGAGTACATAATGCGTGTCCTCCACACGGTTCGTCCACTCGCGCATCGTCTCGGAAACCGCATCCTTCAGGGTTCCTGTCCCCGATGTGACTGCATGGACCTTCGAGCCGAGCAGACGCATACGGTACACATTGAGCGCCTGGCGCTTTGTGTCCTCCTCGCCCATAAACACCTCGCACTCCATACCCATCAGCGCCGCCGCTGTCGCCGTGGCAACCCCGTGCTGTCCGGCTCCCGTCTCCGCGATCACACGGGTCTTTCCCATCTTCTTTGCAAGCAGCACCTGCCCAAGCACGTTATTGATCTTGTGTGCGCCCGTATGGTTCAGATCCTCCCGTTTCAGATAAATCTTTGCTCCGCCAAGATCCTTCGTCATGCGCTCCGCAAAATACAGCCGCGATGGCCTGCCCGCGTAGTCGTTCAGAAGCTGTGTCAGCTCCTGCTGAAAATCCGGATCGTTTTTATAACGATTGTAGGCTTCTTCCAGCTCCAGAACCGCATTCATCAGCGTCTCCGGAATATACTGCCCGCCGTGTATTCCAAATCTTCCTGTGCTCATCTTTTTTCTCCTTTCCAAATTTACCTCAGTGTCCGGATCCCGGCAACCGCCGCAAGTATTTTATCGCGATCCTTATATCCGTCCGTCTCCACGCCGCTCGACAAGTCCAGCGCCCACGGATGAAGCGTTTCCGCCGCATGTCTCATATTGTCCGGCGTAAGCCCGCCTGCCAGTATCCACGGACGTGACGTTTCCTGAACCAGACGCCAGTCGAAACACTCCCCGGTACCTTTTCCGTTATCCAGCAGAATATAGTCCGCCGCGCTTCTCATCGCCTGCTTTGCATCCGCTTCGCTGCGGATCGTAAACGCCTGTATCAGCTTTCTGTCCGTAAGTGTCCGCAGACGCCGGATATATGCTTCGTCCTCGCTTCCATGAAGCTGCGCCATGGAAATAATTCCTTCATTTAAAAGCTGTGCAACCAGCTCCGGCTTTTCATTTACAAACACGCCCACCGGAAGCACCGTCTCCGCCAGATTTTCGCGCAGCCGCGACAACTGCAGCGGCGTCACGCTCCGGCGGCTTTTCGGATAATTCACCACAAATCCGGCAAAATCCGGCTGCGCCTCATTTACATATGTGATATCACAAGCCCGGCTAAGACCGCAGATTTTTATTTTCATCACACCACTCCCCGCAGCGCATCCAGCATTGCTTTTTTGTCCTTCGCCCGCATCAGCGTCTCGCCGATCAGCACGGCGTCGGTGCCGTTCTTCCGCAGCGCCGCGATATCCTCCGGCGTCTTTATGCCGCTCTCGGAAACAAACAGCACATCCTCCGGCACCATCGCGCGAAGCCTCCTGCTCTGCGCGATGTCCACCTGGAAATTTTTCAGATTACGATTATTTACGCCGAGGATTCTTGCATCCGCCGCCAGCGCGCGGGATATTTCCTCCTCAGTGTGCGCCTCGACCAGAGCCGACATGCCCAGCTCCTCTGCAAGCTGACCATATCCTCTTAACTGCCCGTCGTCCAGAATCGCACAGATCAGCAAAACTGCGGAAGCTCCCAGCGCTTTTGCCTGATAGATCATATAATCATCTACGGTAAAATCCTTGCGCAGCACCGGAATACGCACCTGCGATGCGATCTCCTGCAGGTAAACGTCCTTTCCAAGAAACCAGTATGGCTCCGTCAGGCAGGAGATCGCGGCAGCTCCAG
>CABRSG010000281.1 GCA_902473545.1 uncultured Lachnospiraceae bacterium
GGGACAATTTTTATTTTCCTGCAATAAATCTCTGAAATTCTTTTTTCACGCTATCCGCCGTCGCCTTCCGCCCCATCCGCGCCGCCACCTGCCCCCAGGTCAACCCGTCAAATACTTTGTACCGAATGATCCGCTGCATCCGGGGCGGCACCGTCACCAGCCATTCCTCCACCTGGAGCTTGATCTTATCAGCGGCCACCTTTCGCCGCTTTAAAACCTTCTCTTGGATCTCCAGACTGCGCGGATCCCGAATCACCGAATATCCCACCCCCTCTACATGGAAATTAGTAGGCGTGTAAGGGAAGTCGTGAGAAGAACCTTTTACCACGTCCTGTTCTATCCGCTTCCGCTGCCGTTTGATTCGCCGGATCTCCTCTTCTGTCTCCTTGATCAGCTCACAGGCATCTATGTACTGGTACAGTATCTGCTTGTCCATCGGTATCACCTCCCCGTCTTTCAATTTCCTACTCAAGAACCATTTTCGTTGTTTCCAGCAAGTCTCTTAAGCACCTCTCACACAACGTTATAGTCTTTCCGCTCCGCTCAAGCGTCAAACTGTACGTAGCGACTGGATCGCGCGCGCCCGTTGTGGCATCGCAGCTGTCGCAGACGCATCTTTTTTGCCAGTCAATCATTACGATTCTCCTCAAACATCTTTTTGGGCAATATTTTTTCACAATTAATACATATCGCCCTCTTTCCGGAATAATCTGTCATATCTTCGCTTGCTCCTTTCGGCTCTCCATCGAAATCAAACATTAAGTATCTATGTACTCTTTCTAATATCATATAGCCCTCCGCAGAACCGCAAAACGGACATTTATCTCTAATTTCTACATTCATTCTCCCTCACCCCAATCTATCGCCTGTCCACAATGCTTGCAATACTTATCTTGTCTCATAATCTCTTCATTGCAGTTCGGGCAACAGTATTCATCAATTACACACGGCTCTTCATCCCAGCCACCTGGATTGCAATGCTCACAAAATGTGTACCCACACCGTTCACATACCGGACCATTGTGGTAGCCGTTTTCCATTGCAAATTTATCAATATTTCCGTCTTCATCTCTTCGCCACTGATGTTCCGTAAATTCTCGATGAATATGAATAAGTGCTTTCGCCTTCTGCTTCTCCGCCGCCGCCCGGCACTCGTTTATGGTGCCGATTTTTTCGTATTCAGCGCACTTTTCCACTATTTCTCTCATTGATGATTCTTTCATATTTTTGTAGAAGGCTATTGCTTCTTTTACTTCCTCCACAGTGCCGATTGCCCGGTACTGCTGTAATTCCTCTGACGCACTGGTTTGCATTTCTACTATTTCGCAATCCTTTAAAGCCACACGAATAACTTTTGATTCATCAATCCCACAATGAATAACATTTAGAACGTGTTCAAGGCTATCTAAGCCGGTAAACTCCTTTTTGTGTGGAACAGGAGCAGAAGCAGCTACAATAGGCACATCGCAATATGTATTACTCTGAAAGAGAGAAACAACTTTGTATATGTGCGGTTCTCCGCTATATCCAGTCGGTATTCTCACATACTGCCCAAACATATCTGTATTCACAACAAATTCACTCATTCCGCCTCGCCCTCCTGTCCCAATAACTCAACCACATAACACAACTCATCTTCGCAATTAAAATTCCAAAGCAATTCCCAGAACGAAACAAAGTTGTCATTGTAGCAGAAGCATGGGGAATTATTGCACCCTGTCATTTCCAGTATTTTTTCTTCTATTTTGTCCCAGTCTATAAGTGTTTCAAATCCAATCCCATACGCTCCACACTCGAACACCACTTTTCCGGTCATACCGAATAAACCGACTTTATCTCCAACGCACAGTTCCCTTGCATTGTCGTCGCAAACCCCGGTGTATTCCTTGCTCATTTTCCCTCGTCCTCTTATCCTGCTCGTTTATTCCATGCCTCTGCCGCTTCTTCCGGCGTGTCAAAATATGCTGTTTCAACGCTGCACGAACTACATTCTATCCAATCGTTACTCTGTTTGTGTTCTTCTCTGTATCTTTCTCCAAGCACAAATTTCGCTTTCCCGCCGCAGAACGGACATGGCTTTAATTTTATTTCTCCCATGTTTTCACTTCCTCCCATATCTCCGCCAGACACTTCACCACTTCCATCACCGATGCACTCCGCAATATCTCATATTCTCCCTTTCCCGCCCCGCACTTTGATTTTACCGCGCGGGGCGCGTTTCGTTGTCACCACATTCTTGGTCATTCTCTCCCTTTCTCCGGGCAATACGGCTCTGGTCTTTCTTTCCATGCAATCACCAAATCATCCATTATTTTGGGGCTTTGATTATACCAGTGCCCCTTAAAAAACGAATAATAGCGTACATCAGTAATCCCTCCAAAATCCACCGTTACAGAATATACATAAGCATCTCGGGTTATAGGATTTACTGCGTTTCCTTCCGGCAACCGTTTCTCTACCGGAATCCAGCCATCATTCATGCGCTTGCGGAGCATATGCTTCACATTCACTAATGCTGTTATTTCTTGCTCTGTGACTTTACAAGCAAATTTATCATTCAATATCTTTGTATGTAACCTGTCTATCTCTTCCAGAATCTTCTCCAGCATCTTTTACTCCTCCTTATAATTCCCGCAGCAGTTCTTTTCTCCTGCCGGTTCCCAGCTGCATGTGTACTCGTAAAGACAGTTATCACACGACTCCTGCTCCCGTTCTTTCATCATCTCTCCCATTCAGCCGCCTCCCTGTTCATTTTATGTCAGTCTTTTCCGGGGCTAAAATGCCCCGCTCCAATGCCGGTTCATTTCGGAAAAACATCACATCTGCCAGCATGTTCTGAAGCGTGTCCGGCTCCATGCTCTCCCATCCAGTCCCCGGACCGGTCGGTACTAAAGCCTTGATTTCCACTCCTTTGGCCGCCAGCTCCAGCGCGGTCTTCATGTCGATCTGTTTTACAAACATTTCCTACTTCCTCTCTTTCTGTAATGCTCTCAGAAACTCAACCAGCTCTGTCTCACTGTCCGGATGATGTTTATAGGTCGTATGCCATCCCCAGCGTGGGTAACCATACTTCGGATGTCTCGGCGGTTCCGGCCCGCCTACCAGATGATAAAATGACGTTTCGTATTCTTCTCCATTCGGCAGAGTGTCGATATATTCTTCTGCAATCAGTCTGGCCCCGTTGGAAAAATCATACTTGTAATATCTCACCCCGATATGATCATCCACATACCACAGGCCCCAGTTCTGATAGTCCCTCAGCCACTCTTTCCGCT
>CABRSG010000282.1 GCA_902473545.1 uncultured Lachnospiraceae bacterium
CGGTATCATCCTTTCTATCGGTATGGCAGTGGATGCAAATGTCATCATCTATGCGCGTATCCGCGAGGAGATTGCGGCCGGCTCATCGGTGAAGGCGGCGATCAAGACCGGTTTCCAGAAGGCGCTTTCCGCAATTCTGGACGGAAATATCACGACCCTCATCGCAGCGGCAGTGCTGGCGTGGAAGGGCACCGGCACCATCCAGGGCTTTGCTCAGACGCTGGCGCTTGGTATCGTGCTTTCCATGTTTACGGCGTGCGTGATCTCCCGTCTGATCATGACGGCAGTATATACGCTGGGTGTGCAGGATGAGAAGTATTATGGAAAAGCAAAAGAAGTAAAGCCGATCGACTTTGTCGGCAAGAGAAAGATTTTCTTTATTATCTCTCTGGTGCTCGTGCTTTCCGGTCCGGCAGCAATGCTGATCCACAATGGCAGCGAAGGCAAGATCTTAAACTACAGTCTGGAGTTTATGGGCGGTACGGCGACGACCGTTACCTTTAATGAGGACTACAGCATCGAGGAACTGGAAGAACAGGTGCAGCCGGTAGTAGAGGGCGTCACAGGCGACGCGAACATCCAGATGCAGAAGGTGACCGGCGGCAATCAGGTTATCATTAAGACGAGAGAGCTTACTGTTGATGAGCGTCAGGAAATGGAAGAAAAGCTGGTTTCCGATTTCGCAGTGGATGAGACGCTGATCTCCACGGAGAGTATTTCCTCCACGATCAGCGGAGAGATGAAGAGCGACGCTATCGTGGCGGTTATCATCGCGACGATCCTTATGCTGCTGTACATCTGGTTCCGCTTTAAAGATATCCGTTTTGCGACCAGCGCCGTTATCGCGCTGCTGCACGACGTGTTCGTGGTACTTGCCTGCTATGCGATCGTATGGATCAGCGTCGGCAATACCTTTATTGCATGTATGCTGACGATCGTGGGTTACTCTATCAACGCGACCATCGTTATTTTCGACCGTATCCGTGAAAATCTGCGCGGTATGAAGAAAAAGGACACGATCGCGGACGTTGTGAACCTCAGTATCACGCAGACGCTCACCAGAAGTATTTACACCTCCATTACCACGTTTATCATGGTTGCGGTGCTGTATATACTTGGCGTCAGCTCCATCCGCGAGTTTGCGCTTCCGCTGATGGTCGGCATCGTTTGCGGCGGATATTCCTCCGTCTGCATCACCGGGCCGCTGTGGTATGTTATGAAAACAAAGATTAAGAGCAAACAATAGAGCTTGGGGACCGTGAAGAGCGGTCCCTTTTTTACAAAGATCAAATAGAAGGAAGATACATATGGAAAAATGGGTGGTTGCCGCCAAGCGCGCGGATTTTGGTGCGATCGCGAAAAAGTTTGGCATTGATCAGGTAACGGCGCGGCTGATCCGCAACCGGGATATCATCGGGGACGCCGCCATCGAGGAATACTTAAACGGAAGCCTTTTAAATCTTCACAGCGCGCATCTGATGAAGGATTGTGAGAAAGCAGTGGAGCTTTTGACGGACAGGATCGATGCGCAGAAAAAGATCCGTATTATCGGGGACTATGATATCGACGGGGTATGCGCGACCTATATCCTGTACCGGGCGCTTTTGCTCTGCGGGGCGAATGTGGATTACGATCTGCCGGACCGCATTCTGGACGGCTACGGGCTGAATCAGAATCTGATCGACCTCGCAAACGACGAGGGCGTGGATACGATATTGACGTGCGACAACGGAATAGCGGCCGTGGAGCAGGTAGCCTATGCGCGCAGTCTTGGCATGACGGTGATCGTGACGGACCACCACGAGCCGGGAGCGGTGCTGCCGGATGCGGACGCGCTGATAAATCCGCATCAGAAGGAATGTCCGTATCCCTACAAAAATCTCTGCGGGGCGGCGGTGGCGTATAAGCTGGTAACGGTGCTCTACGAGGCGATGGGCATCCCGCAGGAGGAGAGCGAAAAGCTGGTGGAGTTTGCGGCGTTTGCAACGGTCGGGGATGTGATGGACCTCACCGGCGAGAACCGCATTCTCGTAAAGGAAGGGCTGCTGCAGCTCAACAATACCTCAAATCTGGGGTTTCAGGCGCTTATCCGCGTGAACGGTCTGCAGGATAAGGAAATCACAGCCTATCACATTGGATTTGTGCTCGGACCCTGTCTGAATGCCGGCGGACGCCTGGACACGGCGAAGAAATCTCTGGCGCTGCTGCTGGCGGAGTCGGAGACGGAAGCGACGGAGCTGGCTGAGGAGCTGCTGGAACTGAACGGGCGGCGCAAAGAAATGACGCTGGAGGGATACGAGCAGGCGGTGGAGCTGATCGAGACAAGCTCCATGAAGGAGGATAAGGTGCTGGTCGTCTATCTGCCGGGCTGTCACGAAAGCCTTGCCGGGATTATCGCCGGGCGGCTGCGGGAGCGCTACTATCGCCCGACGATCGTGCTGACGCAGGGCGAGCATGAGGTGAAGGGCTCCGGGCGGTCGATCGAAAGCTATTCCATGTTTGAGGAGCTGCAGAAATGCGGCGACCTCTTCTTAAAATTTGGCGGGCATCCGATGGCGGCGGGCTGCTCGCTGAAAAAAGAAAACGTGGATAAGTTGCGCAGGCGGCTGAATGAACAGACGACGCTCACGCAGGACGATCTGACAGAGAAGATCGTGATCGATGTGCCGATGCCGCTGGATTATATTTCTGAGCGGCTGATCGGCGAGCTTTCCTATCTGGAGCCGTTCGGGAAGGGCAACAGCAAGCCGGTGTTCGCGGAAAAAAATCTCGCTGTCTGCAGCGCAAGAGCGGTCGGACAGAGCGGGCGCGTGGTGCGTATGCGGGTGGCGAACGCCGCCGGGACGATGATGGACGCCGTTTACTTTGGCGACGCGAAGGTTTTCCGTGAATACATTGAAAAAAAATATGGGCGTGCAGAGACGGAGAAGCTGTTTCAGGGACGGAAAAACGCAGTGCATCTTTCGGTAATCTACTATCCGTCCATCAACGAGTACAATGGACTGCGCAGTATTCAGATCGTGGTGCAAAGTTATCAGTAGAGGGGGCAGTTCCGGAAGTATAAAGCCGGATACTGCCTGCGCAGGCATATATTAATCAGAAAAAGCAGTTGACATTCCACCTTGTGGAGGGTATATAACAGGGGAAAAGAAAGGGGGATTTGTTGTGAGAGGGAAATGGAAATTGGCAGGATTGCTGCTTTGTATGGCGCTTTGTCTGTTGCCGGCGGCAGCGGGAAGGGCGGGGCTGCTTCCGATGCC
>CABRSG010000283.1 GCA_902473545.1 uncultured Lachnospiraceae bacterium
ATGGTGTTCTTAATGACCTTCATTGATTACGGACCTCCCTTCGTCTTCAAATAAAAGCTTGTATAGAGTAGAGGTAACGTTAAGCTCCTTCATTATATCGGTGCATTTATCAAGGGAAATGTCCGGGACAGAGCCTTCTGTCCTTTTTGTCGCCCTTATGAGCAGATTTTTGGGTGTATGCTCCATATCTATAAATTCCAATATCTGAGTGTCATATCCGGCGGCAGCCTCTTAAGCCGTCGGTCATAAGCGCTGCCGTGCGCTCCTTAATAATGCCGTATGAAAATACGGGAGCTAAGGTGTCGTTTGCCATTGTTTTATTAAATTCGTGCTGGCAGCATGGAACAGAGAGAATAACGGAAGCTCCCCATTTTACAGCCTTTGCAAGTGCATAGTCGGTGGCAGTGTCACAGGCATGAAGGGTAACAACCATATCTACATGGTCGCAACCCTCATAGTCAGCTTATCATAGCCGTATTTTAAGGCAAGTCTGCTGCAATTCTCTATAACGTCAGCCTTAAGATCAAGACCTATTACATTTATGTCATATCCGTTTAACTCCTTAAGATAATAGTACATGGCAAAGGTAAGGTATGATTTTCCGCAGCCGAAATCAAGGATGGTAAGCTCCCTGTCCCTTTTAAGAGCCGGAAGCACATCCCTTATAAACTCAAGAAAACGGTTAATCTGCCGGAATTTATGGTAGCGCGCGTTTACCGTCTTTCCCTCCGGCGTCTGCACGCCAAGATCCACAAGGAACGGCACCGCTCTGCCTTCCTCCAGAAGGTACTGCTTTTTGCGGTTATGCTCCGCCACCGCCGCCTGCCTCGGCTTGTCCGCCTTTTTTATTTTCACCGTCGCCTGCCCCTTTTTGCTCACCAGCGCCTGCACGGACAGCTCCTGTGTGTCCATCGCAAGCTGCTTATAATCCTGCAGAAGCCAGGCTTCGATCTGACTTGTCAGCTCGTCCTTTTCATAATTTTTGTGAAACTCCTTTTTGCCGTCGGAAACCGCTGTCTGAAAAAGAAGCCTTCCCTTCACAAGCACCGGGCGGATCTTCACCTTATCCTCCGTGCCCGTATGACGCCTGCCGCTGATCGTGATGCGCAGCAGTTTTTCGTTTACGTGTTCGTCTAAAATCTCACGAAGTCGTTGCATATATGTTTGCTGAAATTCCGCAGACGGAATTTTCTTCCTTTCAGTCTTTGATAATTCATCTTATCACAATCAGCGGATTTCGTCTACCAGGGGTTTTTCAAATACATCGCGAAAGGATCGTCTACTCCCTTATCGCCTTGTCAAGCGTCCGACGCACAGCGCCTGTGCCCGCCGTCATGCTCTGCAGATAGCCGCACACCTTGTCCGCCAGCCCTGCCTCATACAGGTCAACGCCGAAGATCTCTTTCATTTTCAGCACCGGCGCGATGATGCTCCCGACATCCTGCTGCTCTGTCAGCTTTAAGCCGTCGATGCAGGGTTTTAAGGTGTCAAGCATCGGTTCCGGGCTGAGTTCGAAGGAATTTCCATTGTCGTCCACTGCCATCAGATAGCGCAGCCAGCCTGCAAGCACCAGCGGGATTCCTTTCAAGGTCTTTACATCCAGCGTATTGGATTCCTGGTAGGCGCGGATGGTTTCCCCGAAGCGCACTGCCAGCTTCTGCGAGGTATCCGTGACGATCCTCTGCGGCGTATCCGGCATAAACGGATTCGGGATACGCACCTTTAGAACCGTATCCAGGAAATCCTCCGGACGGATGATGCCGGGATCGGTGACAACCGGCAGTCCCTCCTTATACCCGATCGTTTCCACCAGCGTGCGGATGCCCTCATCCTGCATCTCCTCATGAATTTTCCGGTAACCGAGCAGGCAGCCAAACACAGACAGCGCCGTGTGCAGCGGATTTAAGCAGGTGCAGACCTTCATACGCTCCACCTTATCCACCGTCTCCGCATCCGTAAAGATCAGACCGCCCTTTTCCAGAGCCGGTCTGCCGTTCGGAAAGGCGTCCTCGATCACAAGGTACTCCGACTCCTCGGCGTTCACATACGGCGCGATGTAAGTCTTTTTCGCGGTGATGATCGGCTCGGTTCCCTGGATGTGGTCCTCCCTCAGCATCGCCTCCACGGAAGCATCCGGACGCGGGCAGATTTTGTCGATCATCGTCCACGGAAAGCTCACCTTTTCCGGGTTTGTTATGTAAGACAAAAAGCCCTCTTCCGCCAGATCGTTCTCGCACCACGCTCTGACATAGGTCTCTACCGCTTCGCGCAGGATCGTTCCGTTATGCGAGCAGTTGTCCATGCTCACCAGCGCGATCGGCTTTTCTCCCGCCTGGTAGCGTGCATACAGCAGCGCGCAGATTTTTCCGATGTAGCTTACCGGCGCCTGCCAGCCCTTCTGCAGATCCTCCAGCACATCGCTGCGCCAGCTGCCGTCGCCGCTCCTGATCGCATATCCCTTTTCCGTGATGGTAAAGCTTGCCATCTGCAGGGAATCCTTCGTGAAAATCTCCTTTAAACGGTTAAACTCTTTCTCATAGCCTCCGTCCAGCGTCAGTGATTCCGCCACGCTTCCGATCACCGTTTTCTCCGTACTCCCGTTGGCTTTGAGCGTCACCAGAATGAAATAATTGTCGCGCGGAATATTCAGCTTCTCCATCGCCTCGTGTCCGCTCACCGCGATGATTCCCCGGTCGATTACTCCCTCATTCAGCAAATTCTGCACAACATTCGCCTGAAACGCGCGGAAGATATTGCCCGCCCCAAAATGCACCCAGTACGGGTTCTCTTTGGTACGCGCTGTCATTGCCTCCCGGTCATACTGCGGCAGACGGTAGCCCGCCGCCTCCCCTTCCTGCCTGTTTTTTAACCCCTGTTCGTTTAACTGCATGTCTTTCCTTCTCCTTTTCTTTTTTTCTTTTGTGCAGCCCCATTTCTTCGTTGCTAAAGTTATTATAGCTGTGTTTTCTTTAAAAACCCATTGTTGCAACGGTTACGTACATTGCAAAACTTGCTGTTTTGTGGTAGAATATTCCTGCGCATTCCTTTGCAGCAAACGCTTTTTATCGCCCGGCACAAAGAATATCCCGGCGCTGCCCAGACAGGAGTTTATATTGATATGAAGAAAAAACTGCAGACAGCCTTCAGTCAGCGGCAGTATATGCTGTCGCAGGACTTTGAGCTTTATTATTACAACGATCACAATCTGTCCACGGTGAATATGCACACGCATCCCTACTACGAATTTTAATTTTTTCT
>CABRSG010000284.1 GCA_902473545.1 uncultured Lachnospiraceae bacterium
TCTCCGTATGAATTCTACCAGTACTGGAGAAACGTGGCGGATGCCGACGTTTTAAAATGCATCCGTATGCTCACCTTCCTTCCGCTCGAAGAGATCGACGCGATGGACAAGTGGGAAGGCAGCCAGCTCAACAAAGCGAAGGAAATCCTGGCATACGAGCTGACAAAGCTTGTGCACGGCGAAGAAGAGGCAAAGAAAGCGGACGAGGCGGCGAAGGCGCTGTTTGCGGGCGGCGGCAAGAGTGAAAACGTGCCGACCACCACATTCACGAAGGCGGAGCTTGACGCCGGAAAGGACATTTTAAGTCTTCTGGTGGAGACGAAGCTTTCTGCAAGCCGTTCCGAGGCAAGAAGACTGGTGCAGCAGGGCGGTGTTACTGCAAACGACGTGAAGGTGACGGCGATCGACCGCGTATTCACGACGGCGGACCTGGACGACGACGGCGTGCTGCTGATTAAGAAAGGCAAAAAGGGGTATCATCAGATCAAAGCAGAATAGGAGGTATTCTCATGGCTTTTGTAACGTATCTTATTCAGATGGTGGTAAAAATGATTCTGGTCGGCGCGGTGGCGCTCGGCGGCATCCGGCTCGGCAAGTTTCTGCGGGACCGCAAGGACGCAAAGACGGCTGCGGAAGCGGAAAATAAATAGCGTCTGCGCAGGGAAAAGGATGCGTCTGCCTGCAAAACAGATGCAATGTGATTTTGAGGAGGAAAGATTGTGAAACAATACGGTGTGAACGAACTTAGAAAGATGTTTTTGGATTTTTTCCAGAGCAAGGGTCATCTGGCAATGAAGAGCTTTTCTCTGGTTCCGCACAATGATAAGAGCCTTCTGCTCATCAATTCCGGTATGGCTCCCTTAAAGCCGTACTTTACGGGAGCGGAGATCCCGCCGCGCAGAAGGGTGACGACCTGTCAGAAATGTATCCGTACCGGCGATATCGAGAACGTCGGCAAGACGGCGCGCCACGGCACCTTTTTTGAGATGCTTGGAAACTTCTCCTTCGGGGATTACTTCAAGCACGAGGCGATCGCCTGGTCCTGGGAATTTCTCACGCAGGTAGTAGGTCTGGATGCTGACCGCCTGTACCCGTCGGTCTATCTGGAGGACGACGAGGCGTTTGATATCTGGAATAAGGAAATCGGCATTCCGGCGGAGCGCATTTTCCGCTTTGGAAAAGAGGACAACTTCTGGGAGCACGGCGCAGGTCCCTGCGGGCCCTGTTCTGAAATCTACTACGACCGCGGCGAAAAATACGGCTGCGGTAAGCCGGGCTGTACGGTCGGCTGCGACTGTGACCGCTATATGGAAGTGTGGAATAACGTGTTCACGCAGTTTGAGAACGACGGAAACGGCAACTACGAGGAACTGCAGCAGAAGAACATCGACACCGGCATGGGGCTGGAGCGTCTGGCGGTTGTCGTACAGGACGTAGATTCCATTTTTGATGTGGATACCATCGAGGCGCTGCGCAACAAGGTCTGCGAGTTTGCGCACACCGAATACAAGAAGGACGAAAACAAGGATGTTTCCATCCGTCTGATCACGGACCATATCCGCTCCGCTACCTTTATGATCTCGGACGGCATCATGCCGACGAACGAGGGCAGAGGTTATGTGCTCCGCCGTCTGATCCGCCGCGCGGCGCGCCACGGAAGACTTTTGGGTATTTCAGGCAAATTCCTGTCCGAGCTGAGCGCGACGGTGATCGAAGGCTCAAAGGACGGCTATCCGGAGCTGGAGGAAAAGAAAGACTTTATCTTCAAGGTGCTGACGCAGGAGGAAGATAAATTTAATAAGACCATCGACCAGGGACTCAGCATTCTGGCAGGCATGGAGAGCAAAATGGAAGCGGAGGGCACAAAGACGCTGGCAGGAAAAGACGCGTTTACCCTGTACGATACCTACGGCTTCCCGCTCGATCTGACAAAGGAGATCCTGGAAGAGAAGGGCTACGCTATCGACGAGGATGGTTTTAAGGCGGCGATGGAGGAGCAGCGCACCAAGGCGCGAAATGCCCGCGAGGTGACAAACTACATGGGCGCTGACGTCACCGTTTACGATGAGATCGATCCGTCCGTGACGACAGAGTTTGTCGGCTACGACGGTCTGGAGTATACTTCAAAGATTACAGTTCTGACGACCGACAAGGAAATCACCGAGGCGGTTTCCGACGGCGAACATGCTACAATTTTTGTGGAGAAGACGCCGTTCTATGCGACCATGGGCGGACAGGAGGGCGATACCGGTGTCATCCGTACAGCAGATGCCGAGTTTGCGGTGGAGGATACCATTAAGCTGCTCGGCGGCAAGATCGGTCACGTTGGAAAAGTGACAAAGGGCATGTTCAAGGTGGGCGATGAGGTGATGCTTTCCGTTTCACCGAAAAAGCGCGCGGACACCTGCAAAAACCACAGCGCGACGCATCTTCTCCAGAAAGCGCTCAAAACGGTGCTTGGCGCGCATGTAGAGCAGAAGGGCTCGCTTGTCACACCGGACAGACTGCGCTTTGACTTTGCGCATTTCGCACCGATGACGGCGGAGGAGATCGCAAAGACGGAGGCGCTGGTAAATGAGCAGATCGCTGCGTCCCTGCCGGTTGTCACACAGATCATGAATATTGAGGAAGCGAAGAAAACCGGCGCGATGGCGCTGTTCGGTGAAAAATATGCGGAGGACGTGCGTGTGGTTTCCATGGGCGATTTCTCCAAGGAGCTTTGCGGCGGTACCCATGTTGCCAACACGGGCGTGATCACTACGTTTAAGATCGTTTCCGAATCCGGCATTGCGGCTGGCGTGCGCCGTATCGAGGCGCTCACGGGCGACGGCGTATTTGCATATTATCACAATCTGGAGCAGCAGCTTGCGGAGGCGGCGAAGGCGGTAAAAGCAACGCCGGCGACCCTGCTTGACCGCCTGCATCATCTCACGGAGGAGCTGAAGGCGGCGCAGAGCGAGGGGGAATCCTTAAGGATGCGCTCGGCGATGTGATGGATAACGTGAAGGAAGTAAAGGGCGTTAAAATGCTTGCGGCGGCTCTGGAGGGCGTGGACATGAACGGTCTGCGCGACCTCGGCGACCAGCTAAAGGAAAAGCTTGGCGAGGGCGTGATCGTCCTGGCGAGCGTCAATGATGGAAAAGTGAGCCTTCTCTCCATGGCGACAGACGGCGCACAGAAGGCAGGCGCGCATGCAGGCAACCTCATTAAGGGCATTGCGGCTCTTGTCGGCGGCG
>CABRSG010000285.1 GCA_902473545.1 uncultured Lachnospiraceae bacterium
ATAACCAGACCCGCATCCTCGAGATTCTTCTCGTACTCTGCCTCTGCTTCCAGAGCAATCTCATTGTTATAGATAACCGCCTGATCCGCCGCATCCATCAATATCTGCTTCTGTTCATCATTCAGACGATCGTAGGCCGACTGTGAAATAAACAGAATAGAACCCGCAAAAATGTGATTGCTCTTTACACCATATTTGATAGCCTCATAGGTTCCGTTTGCCCATGTGGATTCCGGATTCACCTCGTAGCCTTCCACAACGCCTGTCTGCAGCGCTGTAAACAGATCGCCGAATGCCATGGGCGTCGGGTTTGTCCCAAGGAGTGTAAAAGTCTTTGTATACACGTCCGATTCCGGCGTTCTCAGCTTAAGCCCTTTTAAATCCTCCAGCGTCGTCACTTCTTTATTTGAAGTCCATATCCATCTGAATCCCTGGTCAAACAGTCCCAGCACCTTCACCTTCTGCGCATCTTCCAGCTTTTTAAATATCTGATCGCTCAGCTCGCTGTCCGCGTATGCATGCACATGGTCGTAGTCTTTAAAAATATACGGCAGGGAAAAAATTGCGAAGTCTTCCGTGAAATTCTGCATGACTGCGCAGGAAATCCAGGCCATGTCCACGGTTCCTGCTATCACCCCTTCCGCCAGATCTCTTTCGTTCCCAAGCTGACTGTTCGGATAGTAAGTGACGTTCATGCTCCCGCCGGATTTTTCATTAATTTCTTCCACCATGGCCTTCATCGCCAGGTTGGCTGCGCATCCGTCCGGCTGCGCGTCCGCCAGGCTTAAGCTCACGGCCCCGCTGACCGGCGTTCCAGTATCAGCCGCCGGGCTTTCCTCACCAGACGCCGCCGTGTTGGGCGAAGAGGAACTGCACCCAGCCGCCAGGCTTCCTGCCATTACTACTGCCAACATTGTTGCTGCAAATCTTCTTTTTTTCATTTTCCTTTCCCCTTTGCAATTTATTTTTTGTAAGTTCATTATAGGAGTCTTCCCCATTAGAAAAAATGCCCGGTTCTTTACAAAAAATTCGCATCTTTTTAACCTCATTTTAACGTTAAAAATATTGGGTATTAAGCTAAAAAAATGTCTCTTGCAAAAAAACGCAGGGACAATGACAATTTCATTTCCCTGCGGTAACTATATTTATATCTCTTTGCTGGCTGACTGCTCGCGAAACATCCCTGGCGAAGTATCTGTATATTTCTTAAACACACGAATAAAATTTTTAGCACTGGAAAATCCGGTCCTGAATCCGATCTCTTCCACCGTCATTTCCGTCATCTGCAGCAAAAGCCGGCTGCGCTCAATCCTGTAACGGTTCAAATAATCCAGAAAATTTATTCCCGTCTCTTTTTTAAACTGGGTACTCATATAGCTCTGACTGATTCCCAGAAATTCCGAGATGCCGGAGAGCGACAGATCCGACTCGCTGTAATGCTCCTCGATATATTGTTTCGCCCTCTCCACATATTTGCGTTTTAATTTTCTGGAATTGGCACTCAGACGGCTGACAATCTCGCTGTCAACCTCTCCGAAGCCCTTGAGAAACTCCTCCGGGCTTCCCGTCGCCATAAACAGCTGTTTTTTCAGATGTTCCAATTCCTCCTTTACAAACACATCCAGCATAATCAGCTCATTCACAATAATTTTCCACCAAAGCGCAGCAAATGCCACGATATCGGCCTCCGATCGCTTTCCGTCCAGCAGCTCCCTGACCGTATCTGCCATCTGTTCCCTCGCCGCCTCATCCTCGCCGTTATCCACTTTTTTCTTCATGGTCTCAAACGAGTTTCGTATAGCCTGGCAATCCAGCTCCACAGAAGCCCTGTTCTGCCTCTCATCCTCCAGATCCAGGTAAGCGCGGTAATTCATATCCTGACAGATCGCTGCAAAATTCTGATAAAGCTCCATAATATCGATGGCATACCGGGACGTCCCCAGAAGGAAGCGTACCGGATAAACTTCACAGATTTCCCTCATTCGTTCTTCCAGCTGCGCCTTCCACTCGCGGATCTGCTTCGCCGAAATATCCCTGGACGCTCCCAAAACAACTGCCATATGCCGGTTTTCCAGCATATACACACAGCAGCTTAAAAATTTGTTTTCTGAGTATACATTGATTTCCTGTTCCAGGCGATGCAGAAGAATATTGCATTCTACAAGAGAAAAATCTTTTTCTTCGGAGATCAGGGCCGCGAGCATCAGCGAATAATTAAGCCTTGTATCAAATCCCGTTCCCAGCATCCTAAACATTTCATCAAGTTTATCTCTGGGGATCTCATGCCCCAGAAGCAGGTTTCTGAATGTATCGGACACCATGGCCGGGCGAATATTGCTTAGAAAATGACTCAGCTCCTGATTTTGCATCACTGTATCGCTCACATTTTTTTCCAAAAGCTCAAATTCATTTTTAACGGGCTTTCCCTCAGTGTTTCCGTCTCCGCGATCAGCGATCCCTATGAGGCGGGACACCGGCAGATACACGCTTCGCGCAAGGTACACGGAAAAAATGAGGCAGAAAAACACCAGTGCGGCAATAATCGCTAAAAATCCTTTGTCTACCGCCGCATTCTCTACCGTAAACAGGTCTGCATCCGTTCGCAGAAGATACTGCCAGCCATTATCCTCTGATACAATCTTATAATAATTTTCATCTGCCGCATTCAAATTGTCGGAAACAGCGGAAATACTCCTCACATATTCGGGAGTAAGCTCCCTTGGATATGCCCTGTACCTTGAAAACATGGGATGATTCTCTTCGTCAAACACCCATATAAATGTTTCCTCTCCTTCCACACGTCCATCCACAATGGATAAAAGCGCTTCCGCATCAATGCGAAACGCCAGAATCCCAAGAACCCGGTCATAAAAAACCGGCGCATTTAAGAAAAGATAATACTCTCCGTCCACAGCTGTAAATTCAAGTTTTCCCGCAGACGCATCACTCCCTTTCAGCCTCTCGATCAGCCTCCCCCTGTCCTCCAGCAGTTCCGGCGATACCGCCGGTTCAGATGTGCCCTCGCTGCTGAAAAATGTGTCATCCGTCGTGATATATAAAACCGCCTCATCAACCAGCTCGCTGACCGAGACCACGGAGGAAAGCTGCTGAACAATATTATAATTGCGCTCTGTGTTTTTTAGATTCGGCGCCGTCATGGCTGCCCGGATATACTCCTCCTTCGACAGCTGCCGGATCTGATTTTAGAGATTCCTAAGTTCTCTGTCTATGCTCT
>CABRSG010000286.1 GCA_902473545.1 uncultured Lachnospiraceae bacterium
GGAAAGCGTGACAGTATGTGTGGCATGGCTGCATGACATTCTTTTGTTTGCGCAATGCTATGTCATTGTGCCTGCAATTCTGGAGATGGAGACTGCGCAGGCGAATCGCTATTTTGCGGGCTGTCTCTGGCTTATGGTTCCGATTATCCTGAGCTGGCTCTGCATCCGGAAAATAAAAATGCTGGCGCTCTATCTTCTGGTCGGCGCTGCTGCAACTGTTTGCGTGAACGCACTATCCGGGTGTCTGCTGACCGGCGTTCTGACGGCTCTTATCTTTCTGATCCGCGGTTATGTGCGCATCAAAAGAGGGAGACTTAAAAAGATGCTTCAGGAGATGCCGGGTGAGGCAGGAGCGAAACTGGATAAGGAATTGTGGGAACTTCCCACGCTTCTCGATGCACCGGAGGCGATGCACTGGCTGGCATTTGCCGGGTCTTATGTGATATTGCTGTATCTGCGAAAGGGCGGGCTGCTGAACCGGATTTTCTTTCTTGCAGTAATAGATGTGTTTCTGGTATTTATTTTTGAATATCTGTCGGGGCTGCGTATTTTTCTGGAGGATCACGAGAAAATCGCCAATCTTCCAAAGAAAAGCGTTAAAAAAGCGGGGCATATGCTCCTTGTGCTTGCGCTGCCGCTTTTGTCTCTGTTTGTGCTGCCGTCTGTGCTCTATCACAAAGAACCGCTCAAAGAGCTGAAATTTGAGCTTTCCGGTGTGCCTGTCATGCCGGAGACGGAAGAAATGAAGCCTATGGGCGGCGAAGGGGAGGGAAATCCGCTCGCGGCGCTGATGCAGGAGGAAATGAAAGAACCGCCTGCATGGATACGTATGCTTTCGGAGGCATTCACATGGATGTTTTCGGCAGCCGTGCTTATTTTCTGCATTATTCTCATTTATCGCCTGTGCAGACATGCGATGCGTTCGTTTGCGGCGGGAGAGGAGGATCGGATAATCTTTTCCGAGGATGAGGAGGAAGAACAGGCGCAGCCTGTGCTGCGTAAAAAAAGACACTTCTGGCAGCGGACAGATGCAAATTGGAAAATCCGCAGACAGTATAAAAGAGCGATACGAAAAAATCTGCCGGGCACGCCGGAAGGATGGGAAACGCCCAAGGAGCTGGAAGAAAAAGCCAACGCGCAGAGCGAGGCAGTGTCGAAAGAATTGCATGAGCTATATGAAAAGGCACGGTATCTGTAAATTTTATATCCACGCGCCGCACTTCGAATTCCCACCACAGACGTTACCTCTACAGTTAGCTCGGCTTAGGCACCCTCGCAACACACAGAAGGTTCTGCTTAGTGCTGCTTCATTCCTGACCTGACACGGTTCACAGAGTTCTGTTGTGCAAGACCCAAACGTCAACGCCACTTATAGAGGGCAGCTCCACAATGAAAAACCCTCGGATTGGCATCACCCCTGCTGTAGCGGATTGCAGGTACAGGGCACCGCTATCTCCCCGGCTGCGTGGACCCTCTTACTATACCCGATTTTTTCAGAAATGTCAATGAGATGAATAAATTACTTGACAAAAAAGAGAACCGGCATTATTATTACCAATAGTAA
Source organism: uncultured Lachnospiraceae bacterium (assembly GCA_902473545.1). Classification (GTDB taxonomy): domain Bacteria; phylum Bacillota; class Clostridia; order Lachnospirales; family Lachnospiraceae; genus Marvinbryantia. Next base: position 1,565 of record CABRSG010000286.1, read on the forward strand.
TTATCTTTGGTAATAATATGAGGAGGTCTGGTATGACTGTTGAGAAAATAAAGGAGATGCTGGATGCCTGTTATCAGGCAAAACGAATTCGCGATATGCTCCCGGCACTGCCGGCGGGCGTTACGCCGTCTTATATACAATATCTTGACGTTATTGAAAAGCTGGAACGCCAAGGCATTCGGGTAAAGATTTCCGACATCAGCAGTGCGCTGGGACTTCCAAGACCGGGAGTGACCAGGACAGTCAAGGAAATGGAAAATAAGGGGTATCTGACGAAAATTGCTTCTGCGGAGGATGGGCGTATTATCTATATTTCCACGACAGAATCCGGGAAACAGTTGTCGTACAGATATAACGAGCAGCATTTTAGCGCCCTGGCACCTCATCTTGCCGATATTTCCGAAGAAGACGCGGACTGTATGATCCGGATAATGGAAAAATTTTATCGTGGAATGTGTGAGTGGAGGGATTCTTACTATGAATGAGAAAACAAATTTTACACAGGGCAGTATTCTGAAAAAGCTGGCATATTTTATGCTTCCGATTTTAGGTGCGCTGGTGCTGCAGGCGGCATATGGAGCGGTGGATCTGCTGGTGGTGGGAAGATTCGGTTCCACTTCAGGGCTTTCCGCGGTTTCCACCGGCAGCCAGGTGCTGAATCTTGTTACCTTTGTGGTTACGCAGCTTGCAATGGGCATTACCGTTCTGATCGCTCGCTATCTGGGAGAAAAGCGTTCGGAAGCGATCGGTCCGGTCATTGGCGGTGCAGTGGTTGTGTTTGCACTGATTTCTGCAGGGCTTTTTGCTCTGATGGTATGCTTTGCACGTCCGATCTCGGTCCTGATGCAGGCTCCGGCCGAGGCGGTTGATCTGACGTCCGGCTACGTGCGCATTTGCGGAAGCGGTATTTTCTTTATCGTGGCATATAATCTGCTTTCCGCTGTTTTCAGAGGTCTGGGCGACAGCAGATTGCCGTTGTTCTTTGTACTGATTGCCTGTGCGGTCAATGTGATCGGCGATCTGGCGTTGGTTGCCGGGCTGCACATGGATGCGGCCGGCGCGGCGCTTGCGACGGTTTTTGCGCAGGCGGTCAGCGTAGTGTGCGCCGTGGCAATGCTTGCGAAAAAAGGGCTTCCGTTTACCATTACCAAAAAAGATTTCCGGCTGAATCCGCAATGCCGGAAGTTTCTGGGTATCGGGCTGCCGCTGGCGCTGCAGGAATTTCTGACACAGCTTTCTTTCCTGGCCCTGTGCGCGTTTGTGAACCGCCTTGGACTGGAGGCTTCTTCCGGCTACGGCGTTGCCAGCAAGATCGTAAACTTTGCCATGCTGATTCCAAGCGCGCTGATGCAGTCGATGGCGTCCTTTGTTTCTCAAAATGTGGGAGCCGGAAATGCAAAGCGGGCGAGACGCGCGATGTTTACCGGTATTGGCGTGGGGCTGATATTTGGCTGTGCGGTATTTGCCCTTGTTATGGTGAAGGGCGATGCGCTGGCGGGATTCTTCTCCACGGATACTGCGGTTGTCCGGAAGGGATTTGAGTATCTGAAGGGCTTTGCGCCGGAAACGATTCTGACAGCTGTTCTGTTCAGCATGATCGGCTATTTTAACGGAAACGATAAGACGCTCTGGGTTATGGTGCAGGGGCTTGTCCAGACACTTCT
>CABRSG010000287.1 GCA_902473545.1 uncultured Lachnospiraceae bacterium
GCGGAGCGAATTTTAAATGGATTTGCGAATGTTACTGTGAACGACGTGAACAGTACCGTTTTTTCCGGCAGATCACGCACCGTCCTCACGTCCCGGCGGCGTCTGACTGCCTTCCTGATTTCTTATTTTAAAAAGCCGGTGTGGAAAATGATTGATGATTGCGTAAGACAGGTATAAAAGAAAAACAAAACTTATAAAATTTTTATAAACTTTTAGAACCTACAGGACCTGCCACCGGCAGCTCCCTTCGGATACAGGGCAGAAAAAGACGGAGGAATCAGACTCCTCCGTCAGAAACTGCCATACAGATCAGGTATATAATCACAACATTTGCCAGGGAACTCCCGATGCCAAAGTGAATCACAAACACTCCTACATCGATACGCGCTCCGCGATCTCCGCCATCTTCGCGGAGTTCAGTCTTGTATCGCCGTGTACGCGGCTGTAAGAAAGATAACCGTTCATGCGGTCAATCTTCGTGAGGTTCTTGGAGCCGCACTTCGGGCAGACATCCATCTCCAGCTCCTGATGACCACAGTCATCACAGTAGGCGAGTGAGAGGTTGACGCCCTCATAGTAGCCCAGCTTCATTGCGCGCAAGATGAGGCTTTTGATCGCCTCTTTATTGTAGTCGATCGGATAACGCACATACTGAATCTTGCCGCCGTTGCACAGATCCCAGAAGCGCCCCTCCAGATCCTGCTTCTGGATCGGGGAAAGCTCCTCCGTCACGTGGCAGTGGAAGCTGTTGCTCACGTACGGGCGGTCGGAAACATTCTCCACGATGCCGTACTGCCTGCGGAACTGCTCCACCTGCAGACCGCAGAGACTCTCTGCAGGAGTACCGTAGATAGCGTACAGCCAGCCGTCCGCCTCCTTGTACTCATTTACCTTCTTATTAATATACTGCATAACCTCCAGCGCAAACTGCCCGTCCTCGGCGATGGATTTGCCATTATAAAGCTCCTGCAGCTCGTTTAAGGCGGTGATGCCAAAGGAGGCCGTCATCGGCTTTAAGAGCGGCTTGATCTTATCTCTCGGATCGAGGTGGCCGCGATAGAAGCCGCCCTCGCAGTAGGCGAGCGGGTTCGTGGAAGCACGCATCTCACCAAGATACTCGTAGGTGCGGATATGGATGCCTCTGATCATCTCCAGATAATAATCCAGCACCTCGTAGAAATCGCGGCTCTCCTGACGGGATTTCGCCAGGATCATCGGCAGATGCAGGCTGACAGCGCCTACATTGAAGCGTCCGACAAATACCGGCTTATCATCCTTGTCCGCCGGGTGCATTCCCCCGCGCTCATACCAGGGACTCAAAAAGGCCCGGCAGCCCATCGGACTGATCACGCGGCCGTACTGCTTATACATGCTCGCCACATAGCCCTTGCCGGAGAGGGAAAGCCAGTCCGGATACATCGTCTTTGCCGAGCACTCCAGTCCCGCCTCAAACACATCCTCGCACGGCTTGCCATCTCCGTGCAGGTTTTCGTCGAATAAAAATACGATTTTCGGGAACAGCACCGGCTTTTTATTGCCCGGCTTGCCCTGTCCCTCTTTATGTACGTTCAGCAGAGAGATGCTGCACATACGCTCAAAATCAGACTGCCCCAGCCCGAGCGTCATGGTGACAAACGGATAGTCCCCGCGGGAGGAGCCGACCGTGTTCAGCTTGTACTCGATGCCCTGCCAGCCCTGGTCGTAATCGCGCTTCACCTTATCGAGCGCGTACATCTTCGCCCGCTCCTGAACGCCGTCCCAGGAGGCATCCAGGTATTTCAGAAATTCTTCCACATATTTTTTGTAGCTTTTCTCTGCATAGGGCGCGAGGATCTTGTCGACCTCCGGCACCGTAAAGCCGCCGTACTGCTGCGCCGCCGTGCTCAGCACAATGTCTCCCATCACGTCAAACGCCGTATCCAGCGTCTTCGGTTCGTTATACCAGACATTTCCCATCTCGAAGCCGCCCTTTAAAACAGAGCCGACGTCAAACAGGCAGCAGTTCATGGTATCCAGACGCGCGGACTGGTCATGAATGTAAATATAGCCGTCCTTACATGCCTGACGCTCGTCGCGCGTCATGAAAAACTTCTGGTAAAGATTTTTATTCAGCTCATTGAAGATAAGGCTGCGCTTCGTCGCCACCAGCGCGCTGTCCGTGTTGGCGTTGCTCTTGTCCCCGATGTAGCGGATAGACTGGCTCTTCGTGTAGACGTCGTCCATCATATGGATGAAATCCACTTTATAGTTGCGGTAGTCGCGGTAGCTCTTTGCGACCGCCGGGCTTACCTTCTCCAGCGCGCTCTCCACGATGTTGTGCATCTCCTGGATGGTGATACCCTCCTTACCCATCTCCTGCGCGCGTCTGGTCGCATACTCGCACAGCTCTTTAATCTCCTCCGGCTTAAACTTATATAACGCGCGGGCGGCGGATTTGTTTACTGCAACGACAATTTTCTCAACATTAAACTCTTCCCGGGTCCCGTCTTTTTTGATCACATACATTTCAATTCCTCCCATGTCACTATATCTGGTATGACATTTTAATTTTTTCGCAAGATGTAGTTCCAGTATAGAAGAATTTCCTCCATTTGTAAAGAGGGAAGATAATAAGTTTTTTTTAAGTTTGTGTAAGGTTTCTGTAATTATTCGAATGCCGGTCTGGTTTTATCAAGGATTTCATCCACATCAAAAAAGTCGTTCAGATAGTCGGCATACATATAAAGGTCATAACCATCCAGCGTTCTGCGCGTCTGCCGCACATAGTCCGGCTGAACCTCAATAAAATCCGCCGTCGTCCAGATGCTGAAAAAGAACTGATAGCCCTTCTCCAGCAGCAGCTCCTGTTTTGCTGTCCCGGCAGTCACTTCCTCGCCGTACGGATAGATCAGAAGATCGGTATCGCCCACAAGCGAGCCAATCTTACTGCTCCACGTATCCAGATCATCCTCCAGTTCATCCAGATCCAGGTCGCTCTCCATGGTACTGTCGGAAAAGCCCTGGCAGGCAATCTCCCATCCGGTCTCCTTCAGGCGGTCTGCGATTGCCGCGATCGTGCTTGCGCCTGTCTCGATTCCGTAGCCAAACACGCCCTCATAGCCTGTGACGGAAACAATTCCCTTCGCCCCGCACAGGGAAAAATCCGGGTGCTCCTTCACAAATTCATCCACAATCGGAATCACATCATACGCTCCGATAAGCGTCTGCCCGGAGGCATCCGTGTACTCA
>CABRSG010000288.1 GCA_902473545.1 uncultured Lachnospiraceae bacterium
CTGCGCGCGGTCCCACGGACAGCCGTCCGGGGCGCGCAGCTTTTTTATAATCTCTATATAATCTTCAAAACTGTACTTCATATGATCTCTTCCTGTTCTTTTGCACTGCAGCGCTTTCTCCTGCGCAGACAATCATTCCAGCGTTTTTAAGAACGCGTTTCGCTGGCTCTGCTGGCGGATCAGCACCTCCAGCTTTTCCCTGCTCTTTTCCGGGACCCATGCTTTATTGCGATTATAATACTGATTGGCGAGCTTCCAGAATTTTTCCGGGTAAAGCAGCCGGACATAGAGATAATCCCTCTGCCGCCTTCCCATGGTCTTTTCCCGGTCGTAACCGTCCAGAATGCGGTATCCGCTGTGCTTCTGCCAATCCTGCTTTTCCATGATTTTGCGCATAAACTGATAAAGATCCGCTTCCTGAATGTCATACCGGCACTTATCAAAATTCCCGACAAAGATCTGGTTTCTGCCGGTGAACCAGACGTTGTGCTGGTTGAAATTTCCATGGCAGAGTGCGCCGCGTCCGCACATTTCCTCCCGCAGAGAGGTATACCCGGAGCTTTTCAGCTTTTCTGACGCCTCCTGTGCCTGCTCGTAAAACATGCGGAAGCAATTTAAGAACAGAATCTCAAACCCATTCTTCTGCTTCCGCTTCCGGATAAACGCATAGACCTTGCGAAGCTCCCGGTTGTGGCGCAAAAGCTCTTCCTGCAGATCCTCCCCGATATAATTTCCATCATCACTTTCCGGCTCCGGCGGCAGATACATAAGCCTGTGAAGCTGCGCCAGTCTTTTTACCGTCTGCTCCACATCTGACATACTCTTTGTGTCGCACTCGCGCCCTTCAAACCAGTCTTTGAGGATGCACGCTTCCTCCTCGCGGTCGGGTGTCAACAGCTTCCCCTCTCTGTTCGCCATCGCCGTATCGGCATACAAATACCCCTTCTGCCGCATGGATTCCAGCACGCGGTTGACAAATACCATCTTCTTTTCGGAGCTGCCGCAGACGGCGAGCAGCTTCTTCCCCAGATTTGTCTCGCAGATATAGGAGCCTCGTCCTCTCCTTGTGCTGATGACCTCAATCTCATACTGTTCCAATACCTTCAGGCTTTTTTCGTTCACGCATAACCCTCCCCTATATCACTCCTTTTATCGTATGCGATACGGGGACAGATTATGTTTTAAAAGCCCGGCATAAAAATCACTTCACATAGGTGTTCATCAGATATTCTTTTGTATTGTGCTGCGGCTCCTCAAGGACATCCTCCAGCATCCGCTCCAGAATCTCGCCAATTTCCTTTCCGGGCGCGATCCCGGCGCCGATGAGATCTCTGCCGCTGACGGCAAGCTCCTTTAAGGAAAGACACTGCTCTTTCTGCAGAATCTCCTCATAAATATCGTACATCTGCTCCAGGAGCAGAAGCTTCTCCGTTTTCCGGTAATCGCTCTGCGCCAGCACATCGGCGCCGCACACCTGCATCAGCGAAGGGAACAGCTCCCTTGTGCAGCGATAGACAAGACGGCGCACGCTTTTTTCGGAAACGGCGCGCACGCCGCTATGCAGCTTTGTAAGCGTCTCATCGTTCAGAGGCGGCTTTGCATCGTGCAGGCGCACCAGCACCTTCACCTTACGGATCGTGTCGTTGTCAAATTTCAGACGGCGCAGCATCTTTCCGGCAAGCTCTTCGCTGACGGCGGGATGCCCGTAGAAATGATCCACGCCGTCCTTCGTGGTGCGCGTCGCCGGTTTGCCAAAGTCATGACAGAGGACCGCCAGCCGGATAATGCGGTCGTTTTCCGCATACTCCAGCGCCTTTAAGGTATGCTCTCCCACGTTATAAATATGATGTTTGTGATTCTGCGGCGTCTCCATCATCGCATCAAACTCCGGCAGCACCACCGCTGTGATGCCAAGCTCATACGCCTTGCCGAGGATCTCCGGGTGCGGCGACACGAGCAGCTTGACCAGCTCAGCCTGTATCCGCTCGGCGCTGATGCTTCTTAAATTTGCCGCCATTTTCCGGGCGGCAGCCTGCGTCTTTTCATCAATCGAAAAACCGAGCTGTGCGGAAAATCGCACAGCCCGCAAAATGCGCAGAGCGTCCTCGCCGAAGCGCTCCCCGGCGTCGCCAACGCAGCGGATCACGCCGTCCTGCAGATCCCGGACGCCGCCGAACACGTCGATCAGTCCCCGCGTCTCGCTGTACGCCATCGCATTGACCGTAAAATCGCGCCGCCGCAGATCCTCCGTCAGATTGTCCGTGAAGCTGACCTCCTTCGGATGACGGTTGTCGGCGTATTCCCCGTCGATGCGATAGGTCGTCACCTCGTAGCCCGTTTTATCCAGCATGACCGTCACGGTGCCGTGGGCAATGCCGGTATCCACTGTCCGCCGAAACAGCTCTTTTACCTGCTGCGGTCTGGCGGAGGTGGTGATATCCCAATCGTCCGGCTCCCTGCCGAGAATGGAATCACGCACGCAGCCGCCGACAGCGAACGCCTCAAAGCCCGCCGCCTCCAGCTTCCCGATAATTTGCTTTACATGTTCCGGTAAAATAATGTTCATAAAATCCCTTTACATCCCCTGTGACCAGAAATATGCCAGCACGACCACGCCAAGAATAATGCGATACCAGCCGAACACGGTGAAATCATGCTTGCGAATATAGCCGAGCAGCAGCTTGATGACCGCGATGGACACGACAAACGCCACCACCATGCCGACCAGCAGAAGCACCAGCTCCATCTGCGTGAACGAAAATCCGAATTTCACAATCTTCAGCAAGCTTGCGCCAAGCATGACGGGCACTGCAAGGAAAAAGGTAAACTCAGCCGCCACGGTGCGGGAAACTCCGATCATGATCGCGCCGAGAATGGTCGCGCCCGAACGCGAGGTGCCCGGAAATACTGCAGCGATCAACTGGAACGCCCCGATCCAGAGGGCAACCGGATAGGTAATCTCCGAGATAGAATTTACTTTGATCTTCATGCCGCGGTTCTGCCGCTCGATCACAATAAACAAGATACCAAATACGATCAGCGCAACCGCAACCGTCTGGTAATTGTAAAACAGCTCGTTCAGCTTCTCATCAAACAGGATACCCACGACCGCCGCCGGTATACATGCGGCAAGAATCTTAAACCACATGGAAAAGGTATCTTTTTTAATAAAATATTTCTCCTTTAAAGAAAACGGCCATAGCTGCCCGAAATA
>CABRSG010000289.1 GCA_902473545.1 uncultured Lachnospiraceae bacterium
GAGCTTGCCGAAAATCAGACCGCGCTTGAAGCGGCGCTGCCGCAGATGGACGCGCAGCTTGCAGAATTGCAGACACAGCAATCGGAGGTGCAGGCGCAGCGGGATGCTCTCGGGGCGCAGCAGGTGGAAGCACAGGCGCAGCGGGACAGTCTGCAGGCGCAGCTTGATGAATTGAATGGACAGATTGCTTATTTTCAGCAGGCGGAGGCGGGGCTTCAGGCGGAGCAGAGCGGACTGCAGGATAGCATTGGAGCGCTGAACAGCCAGATTGAGAACTGTAATGCAAAGGTCAGCGAGCTGAATGCAAAAGTCAGCTCACTGGGTGAGGAGATCTCATCCCTGAACAGCCAGAGGGAATCGCTAAATGCGCAGATTGCGGCGGAAAAAGCGCAGGAGACGCCGGATACGGAGAAAATCAAGGCGTGGGAAACAGAGCTGGCGGGCGTGCAGAGCAGTCTTGACGGCAAAAACGCGGAGCGCGCAAATGCAAAGGGCGAGCTGGATAGCGCCAATGCAGAGCTGGCGGGCGTGCAGAGCAGCCTTTCCGATGCACAGAACCGCCTGAATGCAATACCGGGCGAGCTTGCGGCGGCGCAGGAAATGCTTGCGCAGTGTCAGGCAGGCGTGGAGCCGCTTGCGGGCGGCATTGCACAGGCGGATACGGGGCTTTCGCAGCTAAAGGACGGCATTGCGCAGGCGGACGCAGGTCTGTCACAGTTAAAGGAAGGAATTGCAGCTCTGCAGGCGGAGATCACCACACAGACCGGCAACCTGGAACAGGTAAAGGCGGGCATTTCTCAGATTGATAGCGGCATCGCGCAGGCGGAGGACGGTTTTGCGGCAGGAAAACAGCAGCTTTCGGAGAGCCGCGCACAGCTTGACGCGGCAAAGAAGCAGCTCGATGAGACGCTTCCTCGGCTCAATGCAGCGAAAGCGGAGCTGGAATCCGGCGAAAAGGAAATTGCTGCGAATGAACAGAGGTTAAAAAGCGCACGCAAACAGCTTGCGGACGGAAAAGCGCAGATTGCCAGCGCAAAGCAGACGATTGCGGAAAATGAACAGACGCTGATCAATTCACAGGCGCAGCTCGCGGACGGCGAAAGTCAGCTTGCCGACGGAAAGCAGCAGCTTGCGGACGCGGAAAAAGAGCTTGCCGATGCGAAGCAGGAGATAGAAGACGGTAAAAAGGAAATCGCGGACGCTGAAAAAGAAATTGCCGATGCAGAAAAAGAGCTTGCCGACGGCAAAAAGGAGTATGAGGACGGCAAGAAGGAATTTGAGGAAGAGATTGCCGACGCGGAGCAGAAAATAGCCGATGCGGAGGCAGATATTGCCGATATTGAGACGCCGGAATGGACCATCAGCGACCGCAGTGATCTGCCGGACAACATCGGATACGGCGAAAACGCGGACCGTATGCGCAATATCGGGCAGGTGTTTCCGGTGCTGTTTTTCCTGGTGGCAGCGCTCATCAGTCTGACGACCATGACGCGCATGGTCGAGGAGGAGCGCACGCAGATAGGTACCTTAAAGGCGCTCGGTTATGGAAAAATGGCGATTGCGTCCAAGTATCTCGGCTATGCGCTGATCGCAACGCTCGTGGGCAGCGTGCTTGGCGTATTGCTGGGCGAAAAATTCCTGCCGTATGTCATTGTGATGGCATATAAGATCATGTATCATCATATGCCGAACGTGGTGCTTCCTTATAATATGAAATACGCGTTGATCGCGACGGGTGCGGCGCTGTTTTCCACAATGTTCGCAACCTTCGCGTCCTGTTACCGGGCCCTTGCGGATGCTCCGGCGGTGCTGATGCGCCCGCCTGCGCCGAAGGAAGGAAAGCGCGTGCTGCTGGAGCGTATCCCGTTTTTGTGGAAGCATCTCAGCTTTTCCTGGAAGTCTACCGTGCGCAATCTTTTCCGCTACAAGAAGCGCTTCCTTATGACGATTTTCGGCATTGGCGGCTGTATGGCACTGATGATCGTGGGTTATGGTCTGCGCGACTCGATCATGGATATTGCAACACTGCAGTTTGAGGAGCTGCAGGTTTACGATGGTATGGTGATCCTGGATACGGACGAACCGCAGGAAGAGCAGGAGGCGCTTGAAACGGCGGTTATGCAGGATGCGCGGGTGGAGGATTACACGAAGGCGATGATGCGCAAGGATACCGTGCAGATCGGCAAGAAGCGCTGGGATCTGTATCTGATGGTGCCGGAGAATCTGGAAAGCTTCTGTCAGTTTGTGAACTTCCGTGACCGCACCTCCGATGAGAAATATGAGCTGACGGACGAGGGCGCGATCATTACAGAAAAGATCGCGAAGGAGATGGATCTGAAGCCGGGCGACACGGTTGCGATTGAAAATGAGGATTACGGGACAGTGGAGGTGCCGGTGGCAGCGATCACAGAGAACTATCTGCACCATTATATTTACCTCACACCGGCACTGTATGAGCAGTGTTACGGGGAAGCGCCGCAGTATGATCAGATCCTCTACCGTGCAAAAGAAGCGTATATTGAGAATATCATGGAGATCGGCGAGGACTTTATGACATATAAGGCAGCGCTGAGCATCAGCTACACGCAGACGCTGATGAGCCAGCTTGACAGTATGCTGTCAGCGCTCGATTCGGTAATTATCGTGCTGATCGCCTCGGCGGGGCTGCTGGCGTTTGTAGTGCTGTATAATCTGAACAACATTAACATCAACGAGCGCAAGCGCGAGCTTGCCACCATCAAGGTGCTCGGTTTCTATGACGGCGAGGTAGATGCCTATGTGTACCGCGAAAACATCCTGCTGACCATCATCGGCATTTTCGTCGGCATCGCGCTTGGAATCGTGCTGCACCGCTTTGTCATCGTCACCGTTGAAGTGGATTACTGTATGTTCGGGCGCAACATCAACCTGCCGAGCTTCCTGATCTCCGCGGCGTTCACGGCGGCGTTCTCGATCTTCGTGAACTTTGTAATGCACTTTAAGCTAAAGAAAATTGATATGGTGGAAAGTCTGAAGAGTGTGGAGTAGGACCGACACCTGAATCCGGATAGGAGATTATATGGCGAAGTTACCACAGGAATTTCTGGAGAAAATGAAAAAGCTGCTCGGCGAACAGTATGAGGCGTTTCTTGCCTCATACGAACAGCCGCGCCAGTTCGGGCTGCGCGTAAATACGGCAAAAATATCTGCGGAAGAGTTTGAGCGGC
>CABRSG010000290.1 GCA_902473545.1 uncultured Lachnospiraceae bacterium
GAGGATCATCCACTCCGGGCGGTTGCCGGACTCCCGGAACGCCTCCATAACCTCCAGGCGCTTGATGATGCGGGCGCGCTTCTGTCCGGTAGAATCCTTCAGAGCCGCCTGCAGCTCCATTGCCTCTTTCTCCACATCGATCTCTTCCAGAAGCTCCTTGATCGCCTCCGCGCCCATGCCGACGCGGAAACCATCTCCATAGGTCTCTCTCGCTTCCTGGTATTCCTTCTCGGTCAGCACCTGCTTCTTCAGCAGATTGGTGTTGCCCGAATCCAGGACGATATAGTTTGCAAAGTACAGCACCTTCTCCAGCGTACGCGGGGAAAGGTCGAGCACCAGTCCCATGCGGGACGGGATGCCCTTGAAATACCAGATATGGGATACCGGAGCCGCCAGCTCAATGTGTCCCATACGCTCTCTGCGGACGCTGGATTTTGTGACTTCCACACCGCAGCGGTCGCAGACTACGCCTTTATAGCGGATTTTTTTATACTTACCGCAGTGGCACTCCCAGTCCTTGCTCGGACCGAAAATGCGCTCACAGAACAGACCGTCTTTCTCCGGCTTTAAGGTTCTGTAGTTAATGGTTTCCGGCTTTTTTACTTCGCCGTGGGACCATTCTCTGATTTTATCAGGAGATGCCAGTCCGATCTTGATCGCGTCGAACGTCATCGGCTGATATACTTCATTGTTTGTTGTTTCCGGCATAAAACGGTTCCCTCCTTACTCGTTCTCGTCTACATAACTGTCGTCGAAATCTCCGTAGAACTCATCGTCGTCCGGCTCTTCCTCCACGTCTACCAGCTCGTCGCCGTCTATTTCCTGCTCACTGTAGCCGTAGTCTCCAAGCGGAGCGTCTTCTTCACGCCGATAGCCTCTGTCTCCTTCTATCACAGAACGGATGTCTGTTTCCCCGTATTCCACGGTTTCCTTTATCTCTACTTCCTTCTGGTTCTCGCCGAGCACACGCACGTCCAGACCGAGGGACTGCAGCTCCTTTAAAAGCACCTTGAAGGATTCCGGAATACCGGATTCCGGGATATTCTCGCCTTTGATGATCGCCTCATAGGTCTTTACACGTCCGATAATATCGTCCGATTTCACCGTCAGGATCTCCTGCAGCGTGTAGGATGCGCCGTACGCCTCAAGAGCCCAAACCTCCATCTCACCGAAACGCTGTCCGCCGAACTGCGCTTTACCGCCCAGCGGCTGCTGCGTGATCAGAGAGTACGGACCGGTGGAACGCGCATGGATCTTATCGTCTACCAGATGATGCAGCTTCAGATAATGCATGTGGCCGATCGTAACCGGACTGTCAAAATACTCGCCGGTTCTTCCGTCGCGCAGTCTTACCTTACCGTCGCGGGAGATCGGAACGCCCTTCCAGAGCTTGCGGTGATCTCTGTTTTCGTAGAGATAATCCAGTACCTCCGGCAAAAGCTCATCGCCGTGCTTCTCCTTAAATTCTTCCCATTCCAGATTGACATAATCATTTGCCAGATCCAGAGTGTCCATGATATCATTCTCGTTCGCACCGTCGAAGATCGGGGTGGAAACGTTAAAGCCAAGCGCCTTTGCAGCAAGGCTCAGGTGAATCTCAAGTACCTGTCCAATGTTCATACGGGAAGGCACGCCCAGCGGGTTCAGCACGATATCCAGCGGACGTCCGTTCGGAAGGAACGGCATATCCTCTACCGGAAGCACACGGGAAACAACACCCTTGTTACCGTGACGGCCTGCCATCTTGTCGCCGACGGAGATCTTTCTCTTCTGCGCAATGTAAATACGCACTGCCTGATTTACGCCCGGAGCCAGCTCATCGCCCGCTTCTCTCGTAAATACCTTCGCATCCACGACAATACCGTACTCGCCGTGCGGTACTTTCAGAGAAGTATCACGCACCTCGCGCGCCTTTTCGCCGAAGATCGCACGCAGCAGACGCTCCTCCGCTGTCAGCTCAGTCTCGCCCTTCGGCGTTACCTTACCTACCAGGATATCACCTGCGCGGACCTCTGCTCCGACGCGGATGATACCTCTCTCATCAAGATCCTTCAGCGCATCGTCGCCAACGCCCGGAACGTCTCTGGTGATCTCCTCGGGACCAAGCTTTGTATCTCTTGCCTCCGCCTCATATTCTTCGATATGAACGGAAGTGTAAACATCATCCATAACCAGACGCTCGCTTAAAAGTACGGCGTCCTCATAGTTGTAACCTTCCCAGGTCATGAAACCGATCAGCGGGTTTTTACCGAGCGCGATCTCACCGTTGGATGTAGACGGTCCGTCTGCGATAACCTGCCCTGCCTGCACACGGTTGCCCTTGAATACGATCGGCTTCTGGTTGTAGCAGTTGCTCTGGTTGCTTCGCAGGAACTTGGTGAGATGGTACTCATCGCGCTTTCCGTCGTCCGTCTTAATGACGATTTCTTTGGAAGTAACGCGTTCTACCGTTCCGGCATTCTTTGCAACAACGCACACGCCGGAGTCCACCGCAGTCTTTGTCTCCATACCGGTACCGACCACCGGAGCCTCGGTCGTCAGAAGCGGCACTGCCTGACGCTGCATGTTCGATCCCATCAGCGCGCGGTTTGCGTCGTCGTTCTGCAGGAACGGGATCAGGGCCGTAGCAACGGAGAACACCATCTTCGGAGATACGTCCATGTAGTCGAACATTGCACGGTCGTACTCCTGCGTCTCCTCACGGTAACGGCCGGATACCGTCTTGCGGACAAAATGCCCTTCTGCGTCCAGCGCCTCGTTCGCCTGCGCTACATGGTAATTATCCTCTTCATCCGCCGTCATGTATACAACCTCATCGGTAACACGCGGATTCTTCGGATCGGTTTTATCAATCACACGGTACGGTGCTTCGATGAAGCCGTACTGGTTGATTCTTGCATAGGATGCCAGCGAGTTGATCAGACCGATGTTCGGACCCTCAGGGGTCTCGATCGGGCACATTCTTCCATAGTGGGAATAGTGTACGTCGCGCACCTCGAATCCGGCTCTGTCCCTGGACAGACCGCCCGGACCAAGCGCGGACAGACGTCTCTTGTGCGTCAGCTCGCCAAGCGGGTTGTTCTGGTCCATGAACTGAGACAACTGTGAGGAGCCAAAGAACTCCTTCACCGCCGCCGTCACCGGTTTGATATTAATCAGTGACTGCGGAGAAATCCCCTCAA
>CABRSG010000291.1 GCA_902473545.1 uncultured Lachnospiraceae bacterium
GAGACGGCCGGACTTGCAGCGCTGGCGATGCTTGGCTATGTGCTGGAGCGATAGACAGGAGAAACTATGGAAGCATATCTGGATAATTCGGCGACGACAAAGTGCCTGGACAGCGTGAAGGATATCGTCGTGAAAACAATGACGGAGGATTTTGGAAATCCCTCCTCGAAGCATACGAAGGGCGTGCAGGCGGAGCGGTATCTGCGCGAAGCGCGGGAGGAGATCGCGCGTACCTTAAAGGTATCGGAAAAAGAGATTTATTTTACGTCCGGCGGGACGGAGTCGAATAACTGGGCGATCATTGGCGCGGCGCTTGCAAATAAGCGCGCCGGTAATCATATTATTACGACCGCTGTGGAACACGCCGCGGTGCTGCAGCCGATGGCGTACCTGCAGGAACTCGGCTTTGAGATCACATATCTGCCGGTGGACGGGCAGGGCTGCATTCGTCTTAATGACTTGCGCGCGGCGCTGAAAAAGGAGACAATCCTTGTCTCAATCATGTATATTAATAATGAGGTGGGAACAAAGGAGCCGGTAGAAGAGGCTGCCAAAATAGTGAAGGAACACAATCCGCAGACGCTCTTCCACGTGGATGCGATCCAGGCATACGGAAAGTATCGTATTTATCCGAGGCGGATCGGGATCGACCTGCTCTCTGCGAGCGGTCATAAGATCCACGGACCGAAGGGAACCGGCTTTTTATATATCGGAGAAAAGGTAAAGATCAAACCGCTGATCCTGGGCGGCGGACAGCAGAAAGGAATGCGTTCCGGTACGGATAATGTACCGGGAGCGGCAGGCCTGGGGCTTGCCGCAAAAGAGGCGTACAGCGGATTTGAGAAAAAGCTCAGCCATCTAAACGCCCTGAAGGAGCGGTTCCTGCGCGGAGTTTTCGGGCTTCCGGACGCAATTGTGCAGGGGCAGGCGGCAGAAGCGACAGGCAGCGGGGGCGCGCAGCATATTGTCAGCGTGAGCTTTCGCGGGGTGCGCAGCGAGGTGCTGCTGCATGCGCTGGAGGAGCGCGGCATCTGTGTTTCGTCCGGCTCTGCGTGCTCGTCGAACAAAAAGCTGCCGGTAAGTACGGTGCTGAAAGAGATGAAGCTGGAAAACAGCCTGCTGGAATCAACGGTGCGCTTCAGCTTCAGCGTCTTTACAACGGAAGAGGAAATTGATTACTGTCTGGAGCAGCTTCGGGAGCTGCTGCCATTGCTGCGCAGATTTACCAGACGTTAACGCACGATATGCGGGAGGAGACTATGACATTTAAAACATTTTTGATCAAATACGGAGAGATCGGCATCAAGGGCAAGAACCGCTATCTCTTTGAAGAGGCGCTGGTGAAGCAGATCCGTCATGCCCTGAAAAAGGCGGAGGGCGAGTTTGAGGTGCGCAGAGAACAGGGGCGCATCTATGTGGATTGCCTGGGAGAATACGACTTCGAGGAGACGGTGGAGGCGCTGCAGCATGTATTCGGTGTGGTCGGAATCTGCCCGGTTATCGGGACGGAGGATGAGGGCTTCGATGCGCTGGCGGAGACGGTTGTTTCTTATATGGGAGAGATGTATCCGCAGAAAAATCAGACCTTCAAGGTGGACGCAAGGCGCGCAAGAAAAAATTATCCGCGCAATTCTATGGAGATCAATGCGGATCTCGGCGAGCGGATCCTGCAGGCTTTCCCGGATATGCATGTGGACGTCCATGCTCCGCAGATCATGCTGTCTGTGGAAATCCGTGAAAAAATCTATATCTATTCCCGCATTATTCCGGGCGCAGGGGGGATGCCGGTGGGAACGAACGGTAAGGCTATGCTGCTGCTGTCCGGCGGCATTGACAGTCCGGTTGCCGGTTATATGATCTCCAAGCGCGGCGTGAAGATCGACGCGGTTTATTTCCATGCGCCGCCCTACACGAGCGAGCGTGCAAAACAGAAGGTGATCGACCTTGCAAGGATCGTATCGAATTACAGCGGCCCGATCATGCTGCATGTCGTAAACTTTACCGATATCCAGCTTTACATTTACGAGCAGTGTCCGCATGAGGAGCTGACGATCATCATGCGCCGTTATATGATGCGCATTGCCGAGCACTTTGCAAAAGAGACCGGCTCTCTTGGTCTGATTACAGGAGAGAGCATCGGTCAGGTGGCAAGCCAGACCATGCAGAGTCTCGCGGCGACAAACGAGGTGTGTACACTGCCGGTTTATCGTCCGCTCATCGGCTTCGACAAGCAGGAGATCGTCGATGTATCCTTAAAAATCGGCGCATACGAGACGTCCATCCAGCCTTTTGAGGACTGCTGCACAATCTTCGTGGCAAAGCATCCTGTCACCAAGCCGAACCTCAACATCATCCGGCGGTCGGAAGGAAAGCTCTCGGAAAAAATAGATGAGCTTGTAAAGACGGCGATCGAGACGACGGAGAAGATCTGGGTGGAGTAAGGAGCGTGCGCATCCCAGCGCAAATGAAAGCCCGCGGATTGCTTCATGCTGGCGCATTCCCGCAATCCTACCCGCATTCGCAAATCACTTCGCTCACGCTGTTCGCGTAGTTTTTTGCTCATGTGGGTTAGCGTCTCTCATGCAAGCGTGCTTGTGTGAGCAAGCTCCCACCGCACTTTTGCATGGAGACTGGGCTTTCATCACAAAAAAACCTCCCGCTAGGGAGGCATCTGTCCGGCGGAACCGGAGATTAACTGATGATGTAGGGCTTCAGGGCAGCCAGAACGGTTTCGATATCGTCTTCTGCATGGATGTTTAATTCGATCGGTTTTGATAAGTCAAGACTAAAGATGCCCATGATGGACTTCGCATCGATAACGTACCTGCCGGATACAAGGTCGAAATCATAATCGAATTTTGTGATGTCGTTTACGAAGGATTTTACCTTGTCGATCGAATTTAAAGAAATCTGTACTGTCTTCATTGCGAAAGACCTCCCTTTATTGTTTAATCAATTTTATCTTACCTTTTGGAAAGGAAAAAGTCAAGATGAAAAAGAAAAAAGTAGCATTTCATAATCTGGGCTGCAAAGTAAACGCATACGAGACAGAGGCGATGCAGCAGATGCTTGAAAAACGCGGCTATGAGATCGTGCCGTTTGACTCAGCGGCGGATGTTTATATTATCAATACCTGCACTGTCACGAATATTGCAGGCCGCAAGTCGCGGCAG
>CABRSG010000292.1 GCA_902473545.1 uncultured Lachnospiraceae bacterium
TTTCAACGGCCGCCGGCTTTAAATATGACGGAGAGCGGTTCAAAGAGCATTTTGCGGATTTTGAAGAGAAATACGCCTTTCACGATATGTATTCGGGCGGCTTTTATCCGTATGACACGCCGGAGGAATACTGGGCGTACTGGAGCAGGTATATATATATCAACCGCTATACCCAGCCGCCTGAGGACACATATGGGAAATTGCTCAATCTGGTGCGGGAGAGGGACTATTTTATCATTACCACCAATGTGGACCACTGTTTTCAGAAGGCGGGCTTTGACAAAAAGCGCCTGTTTTATACTCAGGGGGATTACGGACTTTTTCAATGCAGCCAGCCCTGCCGCCAGGAGACTTTTGACAATGAAAAAGCGGTGCGCGAAATGCTTAAGGAACAGAAAAATATGAAAATACCTTCCGAGCTTGTGCCCGTATGCCCGCACTGCGGCAGAAGGCTGGTCATTAATCTGCGCTCGGACGATAAATTTGCCGAGGATGAGGGCTGGCACGCGGCGGCAGAGCGCTATTCTAATTTCCTGCGCACAAGGCTCAACGGACGCGTGCTGTTTCTGGAGCTGGGCGTGGGCTATAATACTCCGGGAATCATAAAATATCCATTCTGGCAGATGACATACGGCCATCCTCAGGCCGTGTATGCGTGCATCAACGCCGGGCAGGCGGTGTGTCCGGAGGAAATTAAGGAGCAGGCCATCTGCTTAAATGCCGACATCAATCAGGTTATAAAAGCGCTGGCATAAGAGCCGGGGATAACGCCGGGTGCTGATAAGGCAGTAAAAATGTAGAGAAGATGGTGTAACCCGATATGTGGCGGGTTACACCGTTTTCTTTTTATGCGGTGAGCTGTTTTGGGAGCTGTGATGTACTTCGTATCTGTTCCATCATTCTCCGGATCTCCTGCTCGTCAGGAAGGCTCACCATTCCCACCGCCGTGAAATATATGTCGACCTTCACCGATTTTCGAGCGTGTTTCTTTTCCGGATTGTGTACCTCAATGCGCCGGATCAGCTTGTTGACAATCGTCGGCGTCAGTTCTTTCATATCGGTAAATTCCCGCAACCCCTGTAAAAGCAGCCGCATATCCACCGATTTCTGCTCCATTTCAGACAGCTGCTTTTCTTCCTCTTTGACCTTTTCCAGCAGTTCTTTCTGCTCGGACTCATACTCCGCCGCCATCCTTGCATAGCGTTCGTCCGACAGCTTCCCAATCACATTGTCCTCGTAAATCCGGCTGAACAGCTTGTCCAGATCGGCGATCCGCTTTCTGCTGCTTTCAATAGAAAGCTTCAATTCCTGTTGCCGTTTTTTCTGGAATTCCCCGCATTTCTGCTTCTGCATATAGAGGAATACCGACTCATAGCAGCGTACAAAATCCGCCAAACCCGCAACCGCTTCCTTCACAATCATTTCTAACACCACATCCCGAATGAAATGGATGGTACAGCTTCCTCTGCCGTCCTTGTAGTTGGCGCAGCGGAAGAATTCCTGGTTGCGTTTGAGCGATTTAGCAGCGCAGAAGTGCAGCTTTGATTTGCAGTCGGCACAGAATACCAACCCAGAAAACAGACTTTTCCGATTTGTCTTTGTCGGTCTGCGTTTGTTCTTCCTGAGTTCCTGCACCCTCAGCCATACATTCTCGTCAATGATCGCTTCCTGCGTGTTAGGAATGATCTGGTATTCCTCTTTCGGATTCTCGATCACCTTATGCACCTTGTAACTGACCGTCGTGGATTTTCCGTTCACCGTGCAGCCCGTGTACTGCTGGTTTTCCAAAATATGCTCAATGGTATTCTCCCGCCAGCCATAAACATTGACAGGCATAGGATTACTCGTCTTTCTGCCAATCGAATGAAAATATGCTGTTGGCGTCAAAACCTTTTCTTTTTCCAGCTGCCGTGCGATCTGCGTCGGCCCTTTTCCGGCAAGGCAGAGGGCGAATATCCTTCGGACGACTTGCGCCGCAGGCTCGTCGATATACCATTGCTCTTTGTCGCCTTCGAGCTTCTTGTATCCATAGGCAACAGCAGAGGCAACCCGCCTGCCCTGAGAGGCTTTCAGCTCATTAACCGCACGGATTTTCTTGCTTGTCTGCGCCGCATACCACTCGTTGAAGATGCTGTAAAAGGGTAGCATTTCCATTCCTTCGCCGGTTGTGGAATTGATATTTTCCTGTATGGCGATAAAGGTAATGCCGAGAGACGGATAGACCACCTGCGTCAGCCTGCCCATCTCGACCTGTTCACGGCCGAAGCGGGAAACATCCTTTACGATGATCGTCCCGACCTCTCCGTTCTCCGCCATTCTCTGCATCCGCTGAAAATCCGGCCTTTGAAAAGTCGTCCCGGAAATACCGTCGTCTACAAAGAAAACCGGGTGCAGATAGCCATGTTTTTTAGCGTAGTCCAGTAAAATCTGTTTTTGATTGGTAATGGAGTTCGACTCCATGTCCTTCTTGTCATCGTCCACCGACAAACGGCAGTAAAGGGCGGTGATTTTTTCTTTTTCCTGCCCGTTTGATTTGTTTTGCGTTGTCATTGATTCTTTGATCTCCTTTCTGACAACCGGGCATTGCAGGGTAATGTCAGTATACCGTGCAGTGCCCGCATTGTCGAATGTGCAGGGTTAAATATTTTGCAGTTCCAGAAGCAAATCCCGAAACTGCTTTAGGACGGTTTCTCCCTCTGTGTTAAAATGGGTGGTTACCTCATAAACCGTGCCGCCGATCTGCATGGAAAAGGAATCGTTATCAGGCGAATAAAAGTAGGGAACGAAACTTCCCAAAGGAATTATTTTATCGTCCATTTACCGTTCCTCCCTTGCGTTTCGTTCTCTCTGCCGCTGCCATTTTTCCAGCAGTTTGAGGATGGTATTCTGCATATCCTTGCCCGTATAGCTTTTGGGAAAATACTTTTGCAGTTCCTCTTTTGGAAAGCGGATCTGCTCTTTCTGGTTGGCTTTTTCCTCGCTCATCACGGCAAAAATAACATCAGCAGTGAGCCTGCCCTGACGGGAAAAGCCACGAAGCCTCTGCGCCTGTGAAAGGGACGGCGTAGCGTCTGCATATTCGATTTCGTTCAAAAGCAAATGTTGTTCCTGCTCAGTTAAGTACGACAATTCCACCGCAGGCGTGAGGGCAATCCTGCCCTTGTCCACC
>CABRSG010000293.1 GCA_902473545.1 uncultured Lachnospiraceae bacterium
TTGATAGCGCCCATAAGCTGCTCCTTCGGGTCATCCGGGAAATCTACGCCGATTTTGCCCTTGTACTCTGCCTTAAACTGATTCGCAAGCTCTTTCAGATCGTCCGCAGTCAGCTCAACATCCTGCTTCACGCCTCTTTCCGCTTTCATTTCGTCGATCAGTTCCTCAAAATATTTCTTTCCAACCTCCATAACAACGTCGGAATACATCTGGATAAATCTTCTATAGCAGTCCCATGCCCAGCGCGGGTTGCCGGATTTCTCCGCGATCGCGTTTACAACCGTTTCATTCAGACCAAGGTTTAAGATGGTGTCCATCATACCCGGCATGGATGCTCTTGCGCCGGAGCGAACGGATACCAGCAGCGGATTCTCACTGTCGCCGAATTTCTTTCCGGTGATCTCTTCCATCTTTACGATATACTCGTTGATCTGTTCCTGGATTTCTTCATTGATCTTCTGTCCGTCCTCGTAGTACTGCGTACACGCCTCTGTCGTAATCGTGAAGCCCTGCGGCACCGGAAGTCCAAGGCTGGTCATCTCAGCCAGGTTTGCACCTTTTCCCCCAAGAAGCTCGCGCATATTCGCGTTACCTTCACTAAATAAGTAAACCCATTTTGCCATTATGTAGTTCCTCCTGTTTTGTATTTTGGCGGTCCTTCCCTCCAGACAACCGCCCTGTCCGCCGGACTGACAACCCGCCGGAACTTTTCGCGCTGTAACCTTTCGTCTTACCTTGCGCGCAAAAAACACCGGGTAAATAACCGGTGTGACGCGATACCTCGTTATATCGCACACAATTATTGTAACATATCTGAAAATGTAGTCAAGGGAATCTGTATTAATTAAAAATTTAACGATTACAGCCCCATTCCGGTACAAACCTGTTACCGGCTCACCGCCTCATACACCGGTCGGTTGTCCTTTGCCGGCAATACGATCAGAAAGAACATGCCGAGCAGCAGCGCCACTGCGCGATATGGCAGAATTTCCCCGAGTGCACCGGCCAGAAATTGAAACAGCACGCCGCCAATCGCAAACAGCGTATTGAAAAATGCATTCACCCGCGCCCGCATCTGTTCCGGCAGATAACTCATCACCGCAGTCTCGCGGACAGTCGCGCTGCTGATGCCCAGACCGCCGCACAAAAAACGGCTCGCCAGCATTGCAGGATACGGCAGAAACAACAGCGCCATATCTATTGTAAAAAATATAGACAAACTTTGTAAAAGCGTAGCGTTTTTTCGCCGGAATCTCCTTCGTGTACTGAAAAAAGCCGCCGAGCACTCTGCCGATCATCTCCGCGCTTTTCAGGAACCCCAGCATCGTTACCGTGAGCCAGGGCTGCGACTGATAATACACCTGTGTGATAATACCAAGTCCCTCCGACGTCCCCTGCGTGATTGCCATGTAGGTGTAAATATTCCGGATGCCCTTTTCTTTTTTTATGTATGTGAAGCCCTCCGCGATATCGCGGCGGTGTAGGATTTCTCTGCTGCACTTTGTTTTTCCATCACCCGGCTTTCCACCATAATAGAAGCAACTGTGATCCCTGCTACAAGATAAAATATCACATCCATTTTCAATGTCTCATATAGAAATGTGGCAAACGGCGCCGACACCACCATGACGATCGGGTAGACCATCGCGCTGACCGCATAGCCCTTCTGCTTCTCCCCGGCCGGGATCAGATCTGGGTACCACGCCTGGTATGCCAGCCGGTAAAAGACAGATATCGTTCCCGCAAGCAGCGTAAACGCAACATATACGCCAAAGGAAAAGCTATTTTTGCTGATCCAGACTCCCATCACGAGGTACAGCACCGCAAGCAGGGCGTCCATCCCGACAATCCACTTCTTTTTTCCGCCTTTGTCAATGAGCGGAGCTGCCAAAACCGGCAGCAGCACATCCGGCAGCATCCCACAGACCATGATCACCGCTGACAGAAAGGCCGACTGCGTCTCGTCAAACACCAGCAGGCTGACAGGCAGATTCATCGCCTCCCCGCCGATCGCCGACAAGACCGTGGCAGCCGTAATGCAGGAAAAATCTTTTGTCCAGAGCTTTGTTTTTTGTTTCATATTCCTCTCACCCTTCCGCGGACAAAGCCGCCTCTTATGGGTAAAATTATATTGGAATAATAAACGCCTGTAAACACGATCATTTTGGGAAATTTATATTCTGATTTGATGCTTTAAACAGCTATTTTACAATTCCAGAGGAAATCTCCTGTTCAAACTCCAGCGCCTGCCTGTATCTTCGCTGTCTTTTACAAGCCTCCACGATCACATCGCGATAAAAGTACAGATAACCAAAATGAAGCTCCTCCTTAATCGCACGGATCAGCTTTTCCAGCAATTCCAGATACTCCGGGTTGTTGAGAAATCCCTCCTCTGCCTCCATTTCGGCTTCCTCATAAATCAGCCAGTCCACTGACGACGTGACAGTTTTCTTTAAAAAGACAGGCGTAGGCGTTCCCATTCATAAAAAAGAAGTCCGCGAGCTGGTAGGTGTTCCCCTCCTCCACCGCTGCCGCCACAACACGCTGCTCCATCCGGTGAATTTCCGAATAATTACCCTGCCGAAAATACGCCACGCAGAGCATAAGCATTGCATAGGAATTGTTCAGAACGTCGCACGCTTCCCTGGAGAGATGCACTGCACGCTCAGCATTCTTTTCCTCCTGCGCACAGAGAAGCTTATAATAAGCGAGCTGATGCGGCTCCATATGCTCCTTCAGCGCATCGAGCCGGCACATAATGTCCTTGTGCGCCACCTGTTCGAAGGCACAGATCAGCAGCCAGTCCACCACATATCGGCTATACATAAGTGTGCGCTCCTGCTCCTGCAGTTTCTCATAAACGTCTCTGGTATCCAGATAGTATTGCTGACAGTAAAAATATTTTTCAATAAGCTTCCCAATCTTTTCCAGCGCCGTCTGGTCTTTTTCATAAAAAATCCCCAGCCGCGCAAACAACTCCGCAAGGATTTTTTCATCGGCGCAAACTGTCCCATGCTCGATCTTACTTAAATAAGAGGGCACACAGATGCCGCAGCAAACCTCCTTCTGCCCCTTGTCCTGCCGCAGCCGCTCGAGCTTCAGCAGGATACCTGCAAGTGTGTTTCTTTCTATCATAAATCCCCTCCGTACAGAAAAATTCAC
>CABRSG010000294.1 GCA_902473545.1 uncultured Lachnospiraceae bacterium
TTGTAGTAATCCTGCGTCAAACGGAACAGCCAGGTTACCAGAAGGTCGACCTCCTTTGCCTGCGAATTTGCCATTGCCTGGTTGGTGGTCGTGTACACGTCCTGCGTCAGCAGGTAGATTACGTTGAAGTTGTTGATGTTCTTTACAAAGTCCGTAACCAGCGCCGGTCCTGTGACGAACAGCATGTACGGCATCGTGATCTTGCGGAAGATCTGGAACGGCTTTGCGCCGTCCACACGCGCGCTCTCAAGCTGGTCCGCCGGAAGATTCATCAGTACACCGGTTGCGATCAGCATCTGATACGGCACACCGATCCAGATGTTGATGAGAATGATCATCACGTGCGCCCAGCCCGGAGCCGACAGGAACGGGATGTAGCTGGTCGAAACCAGACCGATATTACGCAGGAAGCCGGTCAGACCGATGTTCGCACAGATCGTATTGACGATACCTCCGTTTGAGAAGAAGTTTCGAACGAGCAGCAGCGATACGAACTGCGGCACGGCGATCGTGATGATAAACAGAAGACGCCAGAATTTTGGCGCTTTTGTCTTTTTGCTGTTCAGAAGCAGAGACAGCAGGATACCGCCGATGTATGTGGTGAAGGTTGCAAAGAATGCCCATACCAGCGTCCATCCGAGTACGCGTACGAAAGCGTAGCTGAAGGTACTGGTGAGACCGCCGCCGCCAAACAGACTCAGAAAGTTTGTAAATCCCACCCAGCTAAACAGCTCTGTGGGCGGCATATGCTGCTGATCGTAATTCGTGAATGCCACGAAGATCAGAAGCAGAATCGGGATCGCCGTAAATACCACGATACCGAGCACCGGAAGGGTGAGCAGGGTGATGTGGAATTTCTCTTCGATATAAGAGTGCAGATCCTCTTTAAAGGTGTTGATGTGCTCGCCCGTTTCCTCCATCACCTGAAGCTTGTAGGCGTTCACAATATTTCTCATCCAGACAACAACGAATGCTCCCCAGACTACAAAGCTGAACAGGGAAAACAGCAAGATCTGGAAAGAGTTATCGTAGTCGTTAAATTCACTCTTCATGGTCTGCATATTGAAGACCTTTTCCATCTTTACCGTTCCAAGTGTTCCGAATTTCGGCACGTACTGCATTGCAAACGTAATGGTAAATGCGATCACGGCAACCTCAAGGATTGTCATGATGATCGCCTTCACATACTGCTTGCGGCGCGCATAGCCTGCCCCCATCCACAATGCGGACAGCTTTACAAACGCATCGCCCTTTGCAAATGCCGTTCCAAATTCGGAGAAGTAATTGCCAATTGCTTTGAAGAAACCGCCGACTGCCACGGCAGCTCCCTTTTTCTCACTTGCCATAATGACTTCCTCCCGAAAAAAGAGCCGATGCGAGCATACGCCCTGTTGTGCGGGCGTAGTGTCTCGCAGCAGCCCATGTCTGTTCTTTCCTGATTATTTTACGCCGTGCGCTTCTCGCAAATCCTACGGCTTTGCTCGCACGCGGGCTTGCGCCCTATGAAGCCCCTGACCTCCCAGTCCGTCTGCATGAAAGCATGCCCGGACTGTTCTGCCAGTGTCTTCGCACAGCTTAATGCCTTCGCGCTTACTCTATCGGAGCGGTTACACCTTCCACGAGGGTATCCAGTGCTGTCTGGATGCCTGCGTCGTCATCAGCTTTCAATGTGCCCTGTGCGATCAGCTCACCGAAGGTCTGTGCCGGATCCCAGTACTTTCCGCCAACCTTCTGTGTCTTACCGAATTCAGCCTGCTCTGCAAGTGCTGCGATTGCTACGTTTTCTTTTACAGCATCGGAATCGATAATGTTGTTATTGCTCGGACCGCTCTCGCGCTGGTCGAAGAACTTCTGCTGAGACGTCTCGTTTGTGATGAAGTCAGCCAGAAGAACTGCCCATCCTGCGTTCTCCGCATAGCCGTTTACACCAACAAACTTATAGCCAGCTACAGAACCCTGCTGAACCTGCGCATCGCCAACCGTGAAGGTCGGAAGCTTGGTTGCCGCATAGCCATCGCCGAATGCTTCCTGTGCAGTGATGCTGTCCCATGTTCCGGAAACTGCTGCGCAGAGACCGCCTGCTGCAATCTGGTTGGAGATATCGCCGTCTGCGATTGCCATGAATGCCGGGCTGGATGCGATGCTCAGCATGCCTTTTACAACGTCAACGCCTGTGTAGCCGTCAGCGCTTGTGCCGTTCCAGTCGATCGCGGTGGTTCCGTCCTCGTTCAGATCGGTTGTGAAGCCTGCGCCGTAGAAGAAGGAAGCGTTATACCAGCCGGATGCCAGCGTCATGCCAACCTTTTTGCCTGCCGCTTCTGCTGCCGCAAGAAGGCTGTCCCAGGATGCAACGTCCTCTTCGGACAGAACGGTGGAATCATAGTACAGGAAGTAGCCGTTGTCCGCTGCGCGCGGGAAAGCATAGAGTTTTCCGTCTACCGTTGCCGCCTCGATGGAGCCTGCAACGTTTGCAGCCTTTACGTCGTCCAGCGTCTTTCCTGCCATGGTGAGCGCTTCTGCATACTCATCCAGGTCGATAAGCGCGCCTGCGTTTACCAGATCATAAATCTGATCGCTTGCGAAGGAATATACATCCGCAGCCGCCTCCACGTCTGTCAGAATGGTATCCTTTGCGGTAGATTCGGATTCTACGCCGATCTGGATGTCGAAGGTGAAATCGGGATATGCCGCCTTAAATTCTTCTACCAGTTCGCCGAGAAGAGTCTGATCCTCTTCTGCTCCCCACAGGGTAAGTGTGATGGTTTCCTCTGCATTTACGAGTACGGCTGAAGACAGAACTGTCGCAGCAGCAAGGGTAGATGCTAATACTTTTTTGAGCTTCATGTTAATCCTCCTTTAAATATGTTTTGTAGGGTTGTTGCGCATTTTGCGCAACCGTTTGCTCGTATCTTTAGTATATACCTTATATTTTTTCTAGTCAATTATTACATTTTGCTGAAATTAGTAATTTGTTTTTGTTTATTATTTACAATAATTTTTCTTCGTTTTATTTTATTGCGCAATCGGTTGTTCTTTTGATAAAAAAGATTTTCTCATTTCACTGTTGCTTTTTTTCATTTTTGCGTTATAATGTTTTTATATGGAAGCATAGCTCAGCCGGGATGAGCGTTCGCCTCACACGCGAAAGGTCAG
>CABRSG010000295.1 GCA_902473545.1 uncultured Lachnospiraceae bacterium
TCGGTCAGCGCATTGTAAATGACCTCGCGCTGCTCATAGATGCGTCCGCCGGGAACGATATAATCCTTCACGCTCTGATGACCGCCGAGCGCCGTCTGCACAATGGACTGTGCGGGCACGTTGGAGCAGAGACGCATGTTGGAGAGCATATTAAGCCCTTCGATATAATCCTTCACATGCCGCTTATTGCCGCTTAAGATCATCCAGCCAATGCGGAAGCCTGCGATCATATGTGACTTGGACAGCCCGCTGAAGGTGACGCAGAACAGGTCGGGCGCAAGGGAAGCGATCGAGATATGCTCTTCGCCGTCCATCACCAGGCGGTCATAAATCTCATCGGAGAAAATGATGAGCTGATGTTCCCGTGCAACGTCCACGATCTGCTGCAGAACCTCGCGGGGATACAGCGCTCCGGTAGGGTTGTTGGGATTGATGATAACGATCGCTTTCGTGCGGTCGGATATTTTCTTTTTGATATCGTCGATATCCGGGTACCAGTCGGACTGCTCGTCACAGATGTAGTGCACCGCTTTGCCTCCTGCGAGGGTGGCGCATGCCGTCCACAGCGGATAATCCGGAGAGGGGATGAGGATCTCATCGCCGTCGTCCAGCAGTGCCGACATACAAAGGTTAATCAGCTCGCTGACGCCGTTCCCGGTATAAATGTCGTCAATGGAGACGTTCGGAATGAGTTTGAGCTGTGCATACTGCATGATTGCCTTACGGGCAGAGAACAGCCCTTTTGCGTCGGAATAGCCCTCGCTTTCGGTGAGCTGCTGGCGCATGTCGTAGATAACCTCATCCGGCGTCCGGAAACCGAAGGGAGCGGGATTGCCGATATTCAACTTTAATACGTGGGTTCCGGCGCATTCCATCCGGTTTGCTTCCTCAACGACAGGACCTCTGACGTCATATAATACATTATCCAGTTTCGATGATTTTTTAAATTCACGCATGATGCTTCCTCCTGAGGATTTATTTTCTCTCTCTTTGCCCTTTTCCGGTTTTTTAATATTTCCGCTTAACAGCCAGTATTCATCCACTTGCAGGGCGGAGGCGAGAAAATGAAGGATATCCGCCCGCGGGACGGTTTTTCCGCTCACATACTGGCTTACATGGCTTTTGCCAAGCTTTACGCCCTGCCCGGCGGCGGCACGCACAAGATCCACCTGCTTGATACCGCGATCGCCCATTGCTTTTCGGAGTCTGTCTGCAAAGGTTTCGTTTGACATAGATGCCCTCCTTATGAAAAATGGGGTTCGAAAAAAGTTCAAAGATAATTATACACTAACTGAATAGAAAGTTCAATAGAAAAAACAAGAGGTTCAATATTAAAAACAAAAAGTTCAAAAAACGAGGGGGCGCCTAAATGAAAAGATTTGTTGGCTTCAGGCAAAAAAAGAGTCTTGTAAAGTTGGAGGAGGAATTGGAAAATATAAAAAGCTATATATGTATACAAAAGTATCGCTATGGAGAGCGTATTTATCTGAATCGGACAAAATAGTGATACATTTCCGAAAGAAAAACGCCCCGGACATCTTAACTGGTGCCCGGGGCGTTTCGTATAAAATTTTTTCTCTTTTCGTTATGTATTATTTGCTCTTAGCCTGGCTTGTGATTGTCTTTACACCTTCTACAGCGAGGACGATTGCCAGGATAACGAGCAGCGTACCGAGACCTGCGCGGATCCAGTTCCACATATCAACCGCGTTTGTCACGTTTGTGATGATGGTCTGAATCAGGGATACGATGGTAACAACCAGCATGAATGCCATCGGGAACAGGAACATCTTATTGTTCTTGCCCATCTTGCCGAGCCATGCGGCAACAGCGAGCAGACCAAGTGCAGCGAGAAGCTGGTTTGCAGCTCCGAACAGCGCCCAGATTTTTGCATAGCCTGTCATACCAAGCGCAATGCCGAGTACAACGGTGATGATGGTAGCAACATACGGGTTTGTCAGAGTTTTCTTAATACCGGTTGCATCCTTGTAGGTCTGTCCCGGCTCCAGCCAGAACTCCTGGAACATGTAGCGAGCCAGACGGGTTGCGGTATCCAGGGATGTCAGACAGAAAGCGGATACTGCAAGGATCAGCATGGAGTAGATCACATCCTGCGCGCCTGCAAGGAACGGGATGGTTGCACACATGCGGGAGATACCGGTTGCAAATACTGCCGTCGGGGTGGTGATACCGCCCGGAACATACTCTTTCCAGATGTAACCAACTGCGCAGAGAGAAATCAGCGCCAGCGCACATTCGATCAGCATACCGCCGTATGCGATCGGACGGGCGTCAGTTTCTTTGTCGAGCTGCTTTGCGGTGGTACCGGAACCTACCAGAGAGTGGAAACCGGAGATCGCACCGCAGGCGATGGTTACGAACAGCGCCGGGGACATGCTTCCGAGGGAGCTTCCCACACCGTACTCAGCGGTGTCAACAAATCCGGTGAACGCCGGGATATCCAGCGACGGATGAGCGCCCACGATACCTACCACAGCGATGATCATCATGCCGTAAAGCAGGAAGGAGCTTAAATAGTCACGCGGCTGCAGAAGGATCCACACCGGAGTGACGGAAGCGATTGCAATGTAGATACCAACAATGATCATCCAGGTGCTTCCGTTCAAATAGAGCGGATGCCAGTTGTAGCCGATTGCCATACAGGCAACGATCGCGATGACGCCGACAACGGTGGAAACCACGAGGGAAGAGTTTCTTCTGTAAACCATAACACCGAAAATAATTGCGACTACGATGAACAGGATGGAGATCATAGCGGTGCGGGCATTTGCCGCGCTTGCCACTGCATCCAGTGCGCCTGCCTCGTCGTAGGTAGCCTTAAAGGTATTTGCAACAATGGATGCAAATGCCGCTACCACGAGGATCAGTGTCAGATAGGAGAAGATGATGAACAGCTTCTTCGCTCGGCTACCGATACTGGTTGCGATAACCTCGCCGATAGACTGTCCTTTGTTTCTTACGGATGCAAACAGCGCACCGAAATCATGTACCGCACCGAAGAAGATACCTCCGATGAGTACCCACAGCATAACCGGAACCCATCCGAATACTGCTGCCTGGATCGGTCCGTTGATCGGACCTGCACCTGCGATAGAGGAAAAATGATGTCCCATAAGGAC
>CABRSG010000296.1 GCA_902473545.1 uncultured Lachnospiraceae bacterium
AAAAAATGCCAGCAGCAGCGGCGTCGGTACCGGCGGCATGAGCGCGAAGCTGGCGGCGGCAAGGATCGCCACCTCATCGGGCGCGGATATGGTTATCGCAAACGGCGCGGATTTTCATATTATACATAAAATTCTGGAGGGCAGGGAGCTTGGCACATTGTTTGCCGGAAAAAAAGACCCCTGGTTTTCCCTGGTGGATTACCTCGGAAGAGAGCATCACTAAATAAAGGAGACGGCTATGGGCATCACAGACGAAAAGATAGCAAGGATCAACGAGCTTGCGCGCAAATCAAAGGCGGAAGGGCTGACAGAGAAGGAGCGCATGGAGCAGGCGGCGCTCCGGCAGGAATATATCGCCGCGATCCGCATGAATCTGCGCGGTCAGCTTGACAATATCAACATCCAGGAAAAGGACGGCAGCATCACCAACCTTGGGGAAAAATACGGAGAGCGGTCAGACTATGGAAAAAAAGGAAATTAGAAAATTAGTTTTTGTGAGACGACGGGAGGCAGATTCGCGGAAACTGCTCGCGGACAGTGAAATTATCTGTAAAAAAGTGATGGAGACAGAAGCGTTTCGGAATGCTTCTGCCGTTTACGTTTATATGGACTGTAAGGGAGAGGTGTGCATAAAGCCTCTCCTTGAAACTGCCTGGAGGCTTGGCAAAAAGACGGCGGCTCCGCGCGTGACAGGACCGGGAGAGATGCGCTATTATTATATTTCTTCCTACGACGACCTTGCTCCGGGCTATTATCAGATACCGGAGCCGGTCACGCCGGAGGAGGCGCACGACGAGACGGCGCTTCTGATCGTTCCCGGCGTGGCATTTGACAAAAAACGGCACCGCTGCGGCTACGGACAGGGCTTTTACGACCGTTACCTCGCCGCGCACACCAGCCACCCGACGATTGCGCTTGCCTTCGATTTTCAGATTATGGAGGAGGTGCCGGCAGACGCGTTTGACAGACTGCCGCAAATGCTGATTACTGAGAAGGAGGTATTTCAATGAAGCTTTCACTGAATGAGATTGGAACGCGGGCAAAGGCGGCGGAGCAGCCGCTGCGCACGCTCGAACGCACGATAAAGGATTCCGCGCTTTTAAAGGCGGCGGAGGAGCTGATCGCAAAGACCGACTTGCTGCTCGCAGCAAATGAACAGGATATCAGAAAGGGAGAGGAGAACGGCATGCGACCGGGTATGATCGACCGCCTGCGCCTGACCCCGGAGCGCATTTCCGGTATGGCGGAGGGACTTCGGCAGCTCGCCGGGATGGATGACCCCATCGGGGAGATCACCGGAATGAAACGCCGCCCGAACGGACTGCTGATCGGGCAGCAGCGCGTCCCGCTCGGCGTGATCGGCATTATCTACGAATCACGCCCGAACGTAACTGCGGACGCCTTCGGGCTATGCTTTAAGGCGGGAAATGCCGTTATCTTAAAGGGCGGCAGCGATGCACTGCAGTCGAATATCGCCATCGTGCAGGTCATCCGCGACGCGCTTGCCTCCTGCAATGTGACGCCGGATGCGATCCAGCTCATCGAGGATACCGACCGCGAGACGACCGCCGCATTTATGAAGCTGAATGAGTACGTGGATGTGCTGATCCCGCGCGGAGGAGCAGGACTGATCAGGGCGGTGGTAAACAACAGCACAATTCCCGTGATCGAGACCGGCACCGGAAACTGTCACATTTACGTGGATGAGAGCGCCGATCTTACGATGGCGGTCGATATCATTTTCAACGCAAAGACGCAGCGCATCGGCGTCTGCAACGCCTGCGAGTCGCTTGTCGTGCATGAGCGCGTTCTTGATAAGCTGCTTCCGGCGCTGAAAGCGCGTCTTGATGAAAAACAGGTGGAGCTGCGCGGCGACGCGCCGGTCTGCCAGGTGTTATCCGAAGCAAGAGCGGCGACGGAGGAGGACTGGGGCACGGAATACCTCGACTATATCCTCTCCATCAAGACCGTTTCTTCGCTCGATGAGGCGATCGCGCACATCAACCGCTACAACACGGGGCATTCCGAGGCGATCATCACGCAGGATTATGCGAGCGCACAGCGCTTTTTAAATGAGATCGATGCGGCAGCGGTATATGTCAACGCTTCCACGCGCTTCACGGACGGCTTTGAATTTGGCTTCGGCGCTGAGATCGGCATCAGCACGCAGAAGCTTCACGCGCGCGGACCGATGGGGCTTCTTGCGCTCACCTCTACGAAATATATTATCTACGGAAACGGACAGGTGCGTCCATAGCCGCGTGTACGCATGAAAAAAGTTTCCAACTGTGTGGTTGGACAAGCGAAAGCTTTACAGCAGTTTAGAAAGGGACAGAAAATCAGAAAAGAATGTACAATAAAATCAATCTGGATGAAATAAATTTAACACAGGAACCGCCGCAGGAAGAACCCTCTCGTCAATATTACTTTATGGCAAAATGCCGTGCGCTCGTGCAGGCACTCTCCGAAAAACTTGGCAGGCAGGCGACGGCGTGCACAAAAACCTTCGGCTGCCAGATGAATGCCCGGGACAGCGAGAAGCTTGTCGGGATTCTGGAGCTTGTCGGCTATGAAATCACAGAGGATGAGCACGCGGATCTTGTCATTTACAACACCTGCACGGTGCGCGAGAACGCCAATTTAAAGGTGTACGGCAGGCTCGGCGTCCTCGGAAACATGAAGAAAAAGCAGCCGCACAAGCTGATCGCGCTCTGCGGCTGTATGATGCAGGAGCCGACAGTGGTCGAGAAGATACGCAAAAGCTATCGCTTTGTAGACCTGGTGTTCGGCACGCATAATATTTATAAATTCGCAGAGCTGCTTGCAAACTGTCTGGACGGGGAAGGCATGATCATTGACGTCTGGAAGGACACGGATAAAATCGTGGAAAACCTCCCGGTGGAGCGAAAATATCCCTTCAAATCCGGGGTAAACATCATGTTTGGCTGCAACAATTTCTGCAGCTACTGCATCGTGCCGTATGTGCGCGGGCGGGAGCGCAGCCGCGAGCCGCGGGAAATCCTGCGCGAAATCGAGCGCTTTGCCGCCGATGGGGTGGTGGAGGTGATGCTGCTCGGACAGAATGTCAACTCCTATGGAAAAAATCTGCCGGAGCCGATG
>CABRSG010000297.1 GCA_902473545.1 uncultured Lachnospiraceae bacterium
TGATTTTGGCCGCCGCGCTGCTTCTCGGTACCGTCTCTTTTGCCGGAATCCAGCTCTATCAGCTATATATAGAAAATGAGGGAACTTACGGGCGGACAATCCGCGTCGAGGGGACCGGAACCAACGGTGACACAAATGCCAGTGCAGGAAGCACCGCGACTGCCTGGCTGCAGTTTGGCTACATCCCGGAGGATATGTTTCTGGAGCCGAACGGCTTCAAGCTCTCCTTTGCGGATTCCTCCTGGGCAATGACCATTATCCGGCATCCGCTAAAGTCAGATACCTCCGCGGAAAGCCTTGCATTATCCGAGCAATATGTTACCTTCAGTGAAGAGCTGGAAATTAACGGCCATGCGGCAGTGTATCTGACAATTCAGCGCAGCACCGATGCCGAAGCGCAAACAAAGGTTTACATGCTCTGCCCGGAGGCGGAAACTGTTCTGGAGGTTTACGCCGCCCCGGAGCTTTCAAAGGAAACGCTCGTGAAAGTGCTCGAAAATGTCACGCCAGCCGCGGCAGATGCCGTTTCTCCTGATAGCGCTAACGAAGCAGCAAAATCCAAAGAATCCCCGTTGGAGTCTG
Organism: uncultured Lachnospiraceae bacterium; assembly: GCA_902473545.1. Lineage (GTDB taxonomy): Bacteria > Bacillota > Clostridia > Lachnospirales > Lachnospiraceae > Marvinbryantia. The sequence continues at coordinate 583 of CABRSG010000297.1, forward strand.
CGATCCGTTTTTTCTGCAGCCTGCTGCCCTCCTGGGAAACAAACGATTATCAGCCGCAGATGCGCTTCACAGCGGAAGAAATCGAAGCGATGCACGATATCGGTGACGTCGTCTCCGTCCCAATGGGCGCGGACACATCGCAGAAGCAGTATGATGTGACAAACGATATCACCGCAGTGGTGACGGACGTGCAGATTTCCGATAATCTGACGCTTCTTGATCGGCCGGAATATATCCCGGACCGCTGGGCGGATATCACCGATGAAAACGGAAATCTGCTGCCCGCCGAGATTACGTACCTGCGCCGCCAGGACGGCGTCAACGCACTGGATGAGATTGTGGAAACGGAGACGATTGCGCAGAAGCTTGTTTACACAACCGTCACTTACACAAACAACGGTTCCGAAACTCTGAAAAATATCTGCTTTCGGATCGATCTCTGCGGTATCGCCGAAAAAAATGACGGCTATCTTCTGTATGCCGACCGAGCAGAACTGTATAATGCAGACACACAGCTTCGCGGCAGTCTCTCCTGCGACTATGCAAATTCTACGGGCGCGGCCAGCTTCGAAGCAGGCTACTTCGATCCGCACGGCGGCGACGGAGTGCACGGCAGCAACTATATCACGGAGCTAAAGCCGCAGGAAACGGTTACTATCCATACCGCATATATTGTCAACGCTGACGAGCTGCCCTATCTGTTTGTGAACCTGAACGCAATTTGGGGCGACGACTATCAGGGAACAGAAGCGCAGAGATATGTGGACATCCGGCAGCAGTGAAAGACAGGGCAGCGCCAAAAGATCGGGCAATGCCGAAAATCAGATGGGGCTGGCAGTATGCCAGCCCCGCGTTTTACCGGAAGGTTTACAAAACCGCCGGCAAATCTGAAATCCTCCTTATTATCGATATAATCCAGGACACTCTTCCCGACGTTGTAGTGGATGCCAATACTTTGCTCCTGAAGCACGCCATTATAGCAGACTGCATCAACCTGCAGGCAGGACGCCAGCGCGATCGGTCCAAAAGGGCAATGCGGCGCCAGTGCCACATCGCCTGATAAATAATAATTCTCCCTGATCAATTTATCCACGCGCCTTTTTCTCCGCCGATGCAATATTCTGCACAAATTCCTTCAGCGTATTGTTTGTCTCCAGCTTTTCGCGATTCGTCATGTCGGAATAATGCTCCATTGCTTTCACTACGCTGTCATTTCGCGCCAGCATTACCATCGGCGTCTTTACATCCTCAAAATAATAATCTATCGTATCTACTGTACCGGACATGTTTTTATATGCGCTGTCCAGAATAATATTATTATACTGAATGGTTTCCAAAAGGATGATCGCACTGCTGACCAGAATAGTCACTATAATTAACCCGATGCTGATTTTCCCTGTAAGCTCAAATTGTAAGCTGCGCTTTTTCATCCTCCGCTCCTCCCATCGCTTTCACCGCCCTTACAAACTGCAGCACATCCCGCGGCGCATTCAGACTGTACAGCAGCCCGTAAGGAATACTGTAATCCCAGTTCACCGGAACAGAGACAAGTCCCGGATGCACCTCGCGCCAGCATTCAATCGTGAGCAGCACATTTCCCGTCTCCGCGCAGCGATTAAACACAGAAAGGTCGTAAAACTGCGGCGTATCCTCGATATGTATCTGCGGATGATTTTTCTGCAGATCGCTGCGGATAAAGTCGTTAACGCCGGAATCACCGCGGCGCACCATCATCAGCGTCTCACCGTATAAATCCTCTATATTAATCTGCTCTTTTGACGCAAAGCGGTGCTCCCGCGGCACCGCCACCATCTTTTTATATCTGCCAAGCGGAAGGAATTCGCAGAGCGAGAGCCAGGCTTTCGAATCGCATACCCCGATCAGAAAGTCAAACTTTTCTCCCAGCTTCCCGATTTCCGAGAGAATACCCTCGTGATCGTCCTCGAAGGGCACAAGATGAAGCTTATAGTCGGGAAAACTTTTGTTTACGCGATACCAGAGATCCATAAACGGCTTTGCCGGGTTCAGCAGAGAGGTTCCCACACAGAAGGTTGTATCATGGGAATGTGCAGCGGCATTGGCGTCCGCAATGGATTTTCGCGAATAATCTATCATAAATTTTGCATCCTTGTAAATCACTTCTCCCGCCGGGGTCAGACGGATGCCTGCCGGGGTCCGTTCGATCAGATTTAATCCCAGATGCGCCTCCAGCGTATTCATCTGCTTCATGACGGCGGTCGGCGAAATATACAGGCGCCCCGCCGCTTTTGTGAAGCTGCCGCAGTCTGCCGCGTCGATAAAGGTATCCAGTAACGGATGATTCATCCCCACACCTCCCATATAAATGTTTTCATCCGGGGTTCATGGTTTCCTGCCAGGCCCACATCGCCGCGCCCGCGGCCGCCTCTTCTTTCACCTGTCTGAGTATAACCGGCATACCAAATACCCTTTCTATTTCCTGTCTTAAAATCCGGTTTCTGCGTATACCATTTCCGCTGGCTGCGATCGTCGTTTT
>CABRSG010000298.1 GCA_902473545.1 uncultured Lachnospiraceae bacterium
CAGCCGATCTATCGGGACTGCATTATCATCGGAAAATTTCTCGCGGGAACGGCGATCATCACCATTATGGTCTTTTCCATGGGCATTCTGATCGGGGCGGTCGGGATGCTTGGCGCCGGGTTGGTGCCGCAGGCGGAGGAAATCGGAAGAATCTTCTTTTTCCTTTTGTTTACCGTGGTGTATATTGCCTTCTGGCTTGCGCTTTCCATTTTGTTTTCCGTGTTCTGCCGTCACTCGGCGACCTCGGCGCTGGCGGTCATCTCGCTGTGGATTTTCTTTGCGCTGTTCATGAGTCTGATCGCCAATATTATTGCAAACATCGCTTATCCGGTGGATGACTATTATAATTCCATGGTGAACACGGTGGGCAATTACACACTGGAGTTGAATATGAACCGGATCTCGCCGTATTATCTGTACAGCGAGGCGGTTTCCACGATCATGAGTCCGAGCGTGCGCGCAGTGAACGTGGTGACAGTGGATCAGCTTGTGGGAGCAATTTCGGGTTATCTTTCGCTCGGACAGAGCCTTCTTCTGGTGTGGCCGCATCTGGTTGCGCTGATCGCGCTGATGCTGGCAGCCTTCGGCGGCTCCTACGTGGGCTTTATGCGGCAGGAAATCCGTTCCAGCTAATTTCACAAACAATCCATAATTTAGTTGTCTGCGTTTAAATTGGGTTTAGCTTCCTGGTGTATATATGAGTCATGATTTTGAAAAGCGTATGTATGGAAAAATCATGAAGGATTCCTATATCATAAAAAGCAGGAGGACGCACAATGAGCGCACTGACGGTTATTAATGGAATACATAAAGAAGAATTGCAGAAGCAGGCTGAGAGCTATGCATTCCGGGCGGGAATGCATACTCGCAGCCTGGAGTGCTTTTTACGGGAAAACAGCAGCCTGGATGGCAGCGTGACCGTGATACTGATAGATGGAGAAATGATCCGGATGCTGAAAAAGGATACGTTTCTGGTACTTACTCTGCGGTTTCCGGTGATTTTTGTGCCGGACTGTGCGCTGGAATGGAACCTGGCAGGCAGAGAGCTGGAAAATGCGGGCTGCCGGACGCTCTGCCCATTTCAGTATCCAAACTTTTGCGAAGCGGTACAGTCCTGCTTTCAGCCAAAAATCTGGCAGGAGCGCACCCTTGTATTTGGAGGGCTGGAAATCTGTCCGGCAAACCGGATGCTCCGGGTGAACGGCGGAGAAATAAAGATGCGTCAGGTGGATTTTGACATTCTGCTGATATTGCTGAAAAATATCGGGCGTGTAATGTCGCGTCAATACCTGAACGACCGGCTGCCGAAGCGTCTGCGCGGCACCCAGCGCAACATAGACACCCACATCAGCAGCATCCGGCAGCAGAGCGGGCTGGGGGATGCGATCCGCTGCGTGCGTTCGGTCGGCTACTGCATCCCGGAGGAGGCGCTTTATCATCTCTGCCTCTCAGACGCCGGGTAAACCTTTTTTCGTACAAAGTAAAGGCAGATTACCTGCAAAAGGATCGTGACGATCCAGGACGCTGGGTAGGAAATGAATAAAAATGCCAGCGTCCGGTTTTGCGGGAAGAGCAGAAAAATCCACACAATCCGGGTGCCGACCGTCCCGATAATGGACATCAGCATGGGAACGGCGGAGTGCCCCATACCGCGCATCGGTCCCGGAAACAGATCCATCAGCCCGCACAGGAAATACGTGACGGTCGTATAGGCGAGCACCTCGACGCCGCACCGGATCACCTCCGGGTCGGAGGTGTAGATGGACAAGATTTCCGGTCCGAAGAAGTAGGCGATGCAGCCGAGCGCGAGGGAGATGCTGACGGACAGCGCGATGCAGTTGACAAGGATTTTATCCATACGTTTGTAATTTCCAACGCCGTAATTCTGGCTTGTAAAGCTCATGCACGCCTGCGTGACGGAGTTGACGGAGACATATAAAAAGCTGAGAATATTGTTTGCTGCCGTGTAGCCTGCCATAGCGGTAGAACCAAAGGAATTCACGGAGGATTGCAGGAGCACATTGGAAAAGTTAATTACAGTGCTCTGGATACCGGCAGGAATGCCGACCTGGAAAACCGGTTTTAAATAATTCCACTTTAAGGTCAGCCTGGAAAAGCGAAGCTGATAGCTCCCGTCCGACAGATAGAGGCAGCGGAGCACCAGAGCGCAGGAAACCATCTGGGAGATGACGGTGGCGATCGCAACGCCCGCCACGCCTAAGTGGAACACGATAACGAGAAACATATTCAGTCCGGCATTCAGAACGCCGGAGATGATCAGAAAGAGCAGCGGCCGTTTGGTATCGCCGACAGCGCGCAGAATGGAGGCGCCGTAGTTGTAGAGCATAAAAAACGGCATTCCCAGAAAATAAATCCGCATATAGAGCGTGGAATGTTCAATAACATTGTCGGGCGTTCCCATCAGCTCCAGGGCAAACCGGGAGAAAATCAGCCCGACAAACGCCATCACAATGCCGCTGAGGAGCGCAAACAAAATCGCGGTATGTACGGTTTCCGACATTTCCTTCGTCCTGCCGGAGGCATAGTAGCGGGCAGCCAGTACATTGCTGCCGAGGGAAATGCCAATAAACAGGTTGGTGAACATATTAATAAGGGCGGACGTGGAGCCGACGGCGGCGAGCGCCTCGCTTCCGGTAAAGCGTCCCACGATCACAATATCCACCGCATTAAACATAAGCTGCAGAATGCCGGAAAGCATCAGCGGCAGCGAAAACGAAATCAGCTTGTCCATAATGGAGCCGCTGCACATATCAATTTCATATTTATTACTCTTCAAAACCTTCATCCCCTATACAGTATATTGATTTTAACTCCTGTGATACCGGATTGCTGTCCTTTCGCTACTGGTATCATCACAAATATGTGATTATATCACAGCCAGAGAACATGGTCAATGAGCGAATATTGCGGTCTTGCAGGAAGAGCGGAGCGAGTGTTCACGCCAGCTTCAAACACCTGCTGCGACGCGAAGCTAGTCCTGTGGGTTTGAGGCGTGAGAACGTGATTCAGGTGTGAGCAAATCCCATTCGCGAAGC
>CABRSG010000299.1 GCA_902473545.1 uncultured Lachnospiraceae bacterium
TTGCAAATGTAAAACAGCAGGAAAAGGTTCTTGACTTAGGAACAGGAACCGGGATCATTCCGATTCTTCTAAAGGCAAAGACAAAGGGAGCACATTTTACCGGACTTGAGATCCAAAAAGAGAGTGCAGACATGGCAAGAAGAAGTGTCGTACTCAATGGATTAGAAAAGGACATCGAAATCGTAACAGGAGATATCAAAGATGCTTCAGAATTGTTTGGAGCATCTTCTTTTGATATCATTACCACAAATCCGCCTTATATGATAGGGCAGCATGGACTGCAGAATGGAAACGAAGCAAAGACCATTGCCAGACATGAGATACTCTGTGATCTGGAGGACATTTTAAGGGAGGGCAGCAGACTGCTCAGAGAGCATGGAAGATTCTATATGGTGCATCGTCCGTTCCGGTTGGCGCAAATCCTGAGTAAAATGTGTGCATACAGGATAGAGCCAAAACGGATGCGGCTTGTTTATCCCTACGCAGATAAAGAACCGAACATGGTACTGATCGAGGGATTAAAAGGCGGAAAGCCGCGGATGACGGTAGAAAAACCACTGATCGTCTATCAGGAGCCGGGGGTATACACCGACGAGATCTATGAAATCTATGGGTATTGATATCAGACAGAAAGGAATACCGGAATGCAAGGAAAATTATATTTATGTGCAACTCCCATCGGAAACTTAGAAGATATTACCCTGCGTGTCCTTCGGACATTGCAGGAGGTGGATCTGATCGCGGCGGAAGACACGCGCAACAGCATTAAGCTGCTGAACCATTTTGAAATTAAGACACCGATGACGAGCTATCATGAATACAATAAAATTGAGAAGGCGAAGAACCTGATCCGTCAGATGCAGGAGGGAAAGAATGTCGCCTTGATTACGGATGCGGGTACGCCGGGCATTTCCGATCCCGGTGAGGAGCTGGTGCGCATGTGCTATGACGCCGGCGTGGAGGTGATCCCTTCCGGGTGCGTGCGCCTGCGTGACGGCGCTGACGCTTTCCGGGCTGCCCACGCGCAGATTTTGTTTTGAAGCGTTTTTGCCGACGGATAAAAAGGAGCGCCAGGAAATTTTGAAGGAGCTGGAGAAGGAGACGCGGACGATCATTCTCTATGAGGCGCCGCATCGCCTGGTGCGCACGCTGGAGGAGCTGACGGAATTTTTGGGAGAGCGCAGAATTTCTGTTTGTCGTGAGCTGACAAAAAAGCATGAAACGATGTTTCAGACGACTGTGGCGGAGGCTTTGGCGTATTACCGGCAGAATGCTCCGAAGGGCGAGTGTGTGCTGGTGATCGAGGGAAAAAGCCGCGAAGCGATCCGGGCGGAGGAGCAGCAGCGATGGGAGGAGCTGTCCGTGGAGGAGCACATGGAACATTATCTTTCACAGGGAATTGAGAAGAAAGAGGCGATGAAGCTGGTTGCAAAAGACCGCGGCGTTTCAAAGAGAGACATTTACCAGGAGCTGCTGCAGTGAGGAGGTGGCTGTGTGAAACAGCGTGAGTATGCATACGACAATTTAAAATTTTTATTGATTATTTTTGTAATTGCCGCGCATTTTTCGGATTTTTACACAGGACTGGAGGCTGACGGCTTTTCGGAGCTTTCGGCTGCTGCGCGCGGAATGTACGGAGCTATTTGCATTTTTGTTATGCCGGCGTTTGTGTTTGTGAGCGGTCTGTTTGCAAAAAGTGCTTTGTCGGACAGGACGCGTGCGCTGAAAAAGGCTGGTGAATTTCTGTTTTTGTATGTTTTGTGCAAAGCATTTCTGGGGCTTCCGTCCATGATTTTGCGCCGCACTTTGGATTTTGATTTGTTCTCGGAAAGCGGGATTCCGTGGTTTATGATCTGTATGGCGTGGTGGTTTCTGGCGACATGGATTTTAAAGCGGTTTATTCTTTCGGATAATCTGCGGACAGAGAACGAGAACTATGCGGGGGCGCAGACAGTGCAAAATACTCCGCAGATAAAGACGCGCAATATAGCAATCATATTTGCGGGGAATACTGCTTTGGCGTGCGTACTTGGATATACAAATATTGTGGGCGATTTTCTTTGTCTTTCCAAGATGATTGTGTTTTATCCGTTTTTTCTGGCAGGCTATTGTCTGGATGCGAAAGAGCTGATCGCGGGCGTTCAGAAACCGGTTCATCGGATTGCGGGCACGGCAGGGCTTCTGCTGCTTGCGTTGACGGCAGTTTTGCAGCCGGAATTTTTGTATGCGCTGCGCCCGATTCTGAATGGACGGGGGAATGCCTACGCTCAGGCAGCGGAAAATTTTACCGGCATATTCGCGCGCTTTGTCGATCCGGCATTTGGCGCATTCTGGCGCCTGGCTTATTATGCGGTGGCAGCATTTATGATTTACTGCCTGCTTGCGGTCATTCCAAGGAAAAAGCTGCCGACCTCTGTATTTGGCTCGCGTACTCTGCAGGTGTACTTTCTGCATTATATTTTTCTCTATCCGCTGAAAATAGTTCCTGTTGTAGAAAAAATGCAGGCATTGCTGCCGACGTGGGTATGTATGATATTTATTTTGGCGGTGAGCGTGGGGCTTGCGGCGCTGCTGTCACTGCGCTTTGTTACGGCGGCATTTAACAGGGTTGTGAGATTGGGAAAAGCATAAATGCAGGGATAATATGATGACGGGAGTGTGATATGCGCTTCTATATTCTGCGCAGCCGCATAAAATATACAAAAGTGTGGACGTGCGGGGAATATCATGGATTTTTTATGGGGTGGAATGATCGTCATCGGCATTTTATATGGTGCGGTAAACGGTACTATGCAGGAGGTGGCGGATGCGGCGCTGGCCTCGTCAAAGGAAGCGGTAACGCTCTGCATTACGATGGCAGGTGTGATGTCGCTCTGGGTGGGACTTATGAAAATAGCGGAGGAAAGCGGGATGGTAGCGGGTCTTACCCGGGCGCTCACCCCTTTTATCCGCTTTATGTTTCCCCAAATTCCAAAGGAGCATCCGGCGAATCAGCATATCAGCATGAACATCATTGCGAACGTGCTGGGGCTTGGCTGGGCGGCAACGCCGGCGG
>CABRSG010000300.1 GCA_902473545.1 uncultured Lachnospiraceae bacterium
ATCGGCATGGTATTCCAGCACTTTAATCTTTTTCCGCATATGACGGTGCTGAAAAACATTACGCTGGCGCCGGTGGAATTAAAGAAGCTCACCCAGGAGCAGGCTGAGAAAAAGGGCATGGAGCTTTTAGCGCGCGTCGGGCTTGCCGACAAAGCAGGCACCTACCCCAACCAGCTCTCCGGCGGTCAGAAGCAGCGTGTGGCGATTGCCCGTGCGCTTGCCATGAGCCCGGATATCATGCTGTTTGACGAACCGACCTCCGCACTCGACCCTGAGATGGTCGGCGAAGTTCTGGAGGTTATGCGCGAACTGGCGCGCGACGGCATGACAATGGCGGTCGTGACGCACGAGATCGGCTTTGCGCGCGAGGTGGCAAACCGCATCATCTTTATGGACGGCGGCTACATCGTGGAGCAGGGAACCCCGGAGGAAATCCTGAAAAACCCGAAAGAGCCGCGAACCATTGATTTCTTAAACAAAGTATTGTAAAAGGAGTGCGTCATGAAAAAAATCATTACCATCAGCCGCGAATTTGGCGCCGGCGGCGGTACCATCGGACAGATGGTGGCAGAAAAGCTGAATTTCAGCTATTTTGATAAGGAAATCATCATGAAGGCTGCAACGCAGGCGAATGTCGATCTGGAGCATTTTCTGCGCTATGATGAGCGGGTGCCCCACAATTTCGGCTTCGCCCAGAGCCTGTTTGATTTCTATAACAAGCCCCTCAGCGAGAAGCTTTTTCAGGCGCAAAAAGAGGTCATCCGAGAGATCGGTGAAAAGGGAAACTGCGTGATCATCGGTAGGAACGCCAACAGCATTCTAAAGGAGTTCGACCACTCGCTCCACGTGTTCGTCCACGCTCCCACCTACTACCGGCTCCAGCATATGAAAACGCTGATGCCGAACACCCCGGAAGCGAAGCTCTCCGATGAGCTGCAGGCGATCGACCGCAAGCGCCGCAAATACTGCACCTACTACACCGACACTGTGTTTGGCATGGCAAATTTCTACGACGTCTGCCTTGACACCGCAAAATTCGGCATCGAGGGCTGCGCGGACATTATCTGCGAGCTGGCGCAGAGGTAAGCCGGCGAAATATTATATCTGTGCAGGCTTCTTATCTTCCATTAGAAAGCCTGCACAGATTTTATCTATATATCGAAACCTTCTGATGTCCCAAAATCTCCGCCGCCTCCGTTGGGAATTCTTTTTCAGTTTACCGTACCTCCGTCATTTTCTATTTTATTTTTCGTAAAGAAATTCTTCCGGCAGATCTACCTTAAAATCCTTCGCCAGATGACGGAATTCGTCCGGTTGGATAGTCTGCCGCTTTCCTGCTCCCATAGAGAACACCTTCACCAGGATTTCTGCAGATTTTTCCGCCGTGTGCATCAGCCCGAACGTCAGGTCAAAATCCTCGCCTGCCGCAAACATTCCATGATGCGCCCAGATTGCCAGATCATACTTTTTCATCAGCTCAGAGGTTGCCACAGCGATCTCTCTTCCGCCCGGCACCATCCACGGAACGACGCCGATCCCCTGCGGAAATACTACCGGACACTCCGTGGCCATCTCCCAGATTTCGCGCGTAAACACCTTGTCCTCCAGCGGAAGCACAAAGGTCAGCGCAATGATATTGGGCGTATGCGCATGGTATACAACGCGGTATTTCGGATTCTGAAGCTTCTTTACCTCCAGATTCATCAGATGGCTCGGAAGCTCCGAGGTCGGTCGTCCGCCGTTCACCAGGCCCCAGACAATCCGGTAATTCTCTCCCTTTTCATCCAGTTCGATCATGCAGATGGAATCCTCCGGTTTAATGCTGACGTTGCGGAAGTACTTTCCGCTGCCTGTCACCAGAAAATATTCTCCCGCAAGCGCCGGAACCGACGTTCCGATCGGCTGCCACTCTCCCGGCGCAAAATTTTCGCGGACCACTTCCACCTCTTCTGCCTTTACGCGGTAGGAGAGGTTGCCGCCGTTGCGCTCATGCCAGCCCTGCTGCCAGCCGTCGTCCGCCATTCTGATAAAGCCCTGTACAAATGCTGCGTCCAAAAAATTCATTTTAAAGTCCTCCTCCACTAAAAAATCAACGGGTAATAACATCAACCGGAACATCAAAAATCTTTGCTACCTTGAGAATGGTGTCAATGTGTCTGCCGGAAGCCGCCGCCATGTGATGGGTAGGTCCCGCCTCGCTCCAACGATTGACAAATTCTCTTGCACCGCAGGTAAAACGGGTTCTCATATTGGTATCGCCGAAGGACAAAATCTTTCCTTCCTCATTTACGCCCTCTGCAGCCACAAATTTGAAACGTCCGTCTCCGTCCTGGGTGATCGCCAGATACGTAACCGGGCCCAGATGCGGATAAAACTGTGTCAGATAACCGCCGCCGGTCTTTCCGTGGAATACCTTCACAATCTTCATCGTCGGCTTTTTTGCGGAAATCGCCGCATCGCCGGAGCCGCTGTGCCCGATGATGCAGATATCCTCGTTAAAGTCGATCGAATACATTTCGGAGAGCTGCCCGGTGCCGGAGATCGTCTTTAAAATACTCATCGCCATAGCAACCTTCATATCGCCCTCCACCGCGCATGCCGTTCCCTGCTTGATCAGCATGGAAAACGCCGGTATCAGCATACTGTCCAGAACGCCCGCTTTTCCCTGCGCAAAGCCATCGTAGTGGGAGGCGATCAGACCAAGCTGCTCCTCCTTCACCCACTGCTCAAAGGCAACGACGTAGCGCGCCATCTCCCAGACTTCCTCCAGGCTTCCGCCGCCCTCGATTTCAAAAGTATCGAGGATATCCTGCGCTTTTTCGCGGATTGCCGCCTCATCGGTAATCTCATCGGCGATCGCCCACATCTTCTCCCAGTCGAACTGCTTCGTATACAGGTGCATCCTGCGGTAAAGATTCGTCTCGTCTATGTACAGATCCATCATTCCCGGATATGGTCTTCCGATCTGCGCAATATTCGTATCGCGGAATCTTCTCCGGCACTGCGCCGCCAGATCACTCATTG
>CABRSG010000301.1 GCA_902473545.1 uncultured Lachnospiraceae bacterium
GGGGCTGGAGAAGGAATTTGATCAGGGGATGGAAACCGCCGGCGGCCTGGCGCTGTCCACGGTCGGTTTCTACTGCGTGGGTGTCTCCTATGTGCAGAATCACGCGGAGTCCATCGCTCTGGCCAGCCAGGGGATGCCGTTTGACCCGGCGCTGGTGATTGGATGCCTGCTGGCCCCGGATATGGGCGCACTGCCCATGACCATAAAGCTGGCCGCCGATCTCCCGATGGCGGTGTTTACCGGAGCCATGGTGTCCGGCGGCCTGGGGATGACCGTCTGCTACCAGCTGCCGGTGTTTCTGGCCTTTGTGCAGTGGAATGAGGTTCCGGGGCTGATGCGCGGCTTCGTGGCCGGACTGATCACGCTGCCGGTGGGACTTTTCGCGGGCGGCTTCCTGCTGGGGATTGCTCCCGCAAGACTTTTGGTCAACATGATTCCCGTGCTTGCCCTGTGTGTGGCGCTGGTGCTGGCGTTCGTGCTGATACCGGGACTCACCACGAAGATACTGATTGTCATTGGAAATATCATCCGCATTGCCAGCTATCTCCTGTTTGGGCTGGTGATGCTCGGCGTGTTTGTGCCGCAGTGTGCGGTGGTGGACAGCTCTCTGGTGGGGGAGATGCTCTATCTGGTCATCCGCATGGTCGTGGTGGCCTGCGGAGGCATGGTTTTATCCCATCTGGCGCTTAAGAAATTCGGCGGGCCCATCGGACGCCTGGGGGATTTCCTGGGAATCAACCAAGAAGCGGTCATGGGACTGATTTTAAGCTGTACGCAGAGCCTGGCCATGCTGCCGCTCTACTCCCGGATGGACCGGAGAGGACAGATCTTAAACGCGGCCTTTTCCGTCTGCGGAGCCTACGTGGTAGGCGGACAGATGGCCTTCGTGGCCAGCCTTGTGCCGGGCGGCATGGTGAATGCGTATATGATCTGCAAGGCGCTGTCCGGCGTGGCTGCGGTGGGGCTGGCGGCGGTGATGTGCAGAGGGGAGAGGCAGATGCCTACATAGAAACAGGATTGCCGTCCACAAACACATTTTTGATGTTAATATCATCATCAAAGATGAGAAGATCTGCGGCTTTTCCCGCTTTTATACTTCCGGTTCTGTCATAAATGCCGTACAGTTTTGCGGGATTCCGGCTCATATACTGAACGGCCTCCCAGACGGGCATGTGGAGTTTCTTCACCAGAACCCGTATCATGCGGTCTGCCGTGGCAGTGCTGCCTGCAAAGCAGGAGCGATCCAGAACCTTTGCGACGCCGTCCTCGGCGATACACTGAAAATTATATTTCAAACTTCCTAAAACCGTGGGACCTTCCGGCATTCCCGCGGCTCTCATGCTGTCGGTCACCAATGTGATGTGCCCGTGGTCGATCAGCCTGAAGATCATCTGCAGCAGCTCCGGCGGAAGGTGTATGCCGTCGCAGATCAGTTCTACATGCATGTCGTCCAGCAGATACGCGCTCTCCACTACCCCCAGAATGCGGTAACCTTTTTCACGGTGAATGGTGGACATGCCGCAGTAAAAATGAGTCAGGTGATGATAGCCGTTTTCGTACGCCTTCATGACCGTATCAAGATCGGCGTCAGAGTGGGCGATGGAGGGGAGAATGCCACGTTTCAGCAGCTCCGGCCCCATGTCGATCACGCCGGGTACTTCGGGCGCTGAGGACCAGCGGCGGATGTTCCCATGGCTGTGGGCCAGAACCGTTTCAAAATGCCTGGGGAAAGGCACGGTCATACATTCGGGAGACTGGGCGCCCGCCTGTGCGGGAGAAAAGTAGGGCCCTTCCAGGTGAATGCCCGGTAAATGCGGCATGTTTTCAGTGACGGTCCGGGCCTGTTCGAAACAGTCAAAGAAGCGGAACAATTCGTCGTCGAAGCAGGACAAGGTGGTAGGCAGGAGCGTAGTGGTGCCGTGCTTTACGTGCATCCGGCATGCAGTGAGAATACTTTCCACTGTCCCGTCCATAAAATCCGCCCCTCCCGCCCCGTGCGTGTGGGCATCAATGAAGCCGGGGGATAAGTACATATCTTGTAAATTTATTTTCTGATAATCATTAAATGCGGAGGGGACAGCTCCCTGCCCGACCTCCTCAATGATGCCGTTTTTAATGGAAACATAGCCATTTTGGACGGCACCTTCTTCTGCCAGTATGGTTCCGTTGTAAAAGATTTTTTTTTGCATATCTTTCTCCTTTTATGAAATTGCGGATAATGGATTGACATTGGTTTTTTGTGATGCTATTATTATAGCATAAGAAAACGTTTTCGTAAAACGTTTATTTTATAAAAAGAGGAAAATATATGAAAAAGATAAAGGATAAAACCGTAACGATCAAAGATATAGCGGAGAAAAGCGGATATTCGATTTCCACCGTTCATCGCGCGCTCAATGACAAACAGGGACTTGGGGAAGAGACGAGACAGAAGATTCTCAAGGTGGCGGAAGAGTTACATTACACGAATAATTATATCGCGGCATCCCTGTCGCGGAAGGATCTGACGGCAGCGGTGGTACTGCCTAATCCTAAAGGTTTTGGTAAATATTATTTCAGCTACATGATCAACGGAATCCGGAACTGCTATGAGGAGCTTTACACCTATAATATAAATCTGATCGAGTGCTTCTATGATAAAGAGGGGTCTGAGGCAGAGAGCCAGATCCGGGCGCTGGAGCGGCTGTATCTGGAGAAGGAGGCGCCTCTCAACGGCCTTATCATCGCGCCGGTATCGAAGGACGAGATGCTCATCAAGCTTCTGCAGGCGTTCGAGAAGGAAGGCACAAAGATTATATTCGTCGATGACGACCTGCCGGAAGTGGACCGTGTGTGCTGTGTCGCGCCGAGTGATGAATATATCGGAAATCTAGGTGCGGAGCTTTTGTGCGGGATGCTGAATCACCGTTCCGGAAAGATTCTGCTGGCGGGAGGGAACCCGACCCAGTCGGCGCACCTTTTGAATATTAAGGGCTTTATCGAATATATGAAAGAATACCGGCCGGATATCGAAGT
>CABRSG010000302.1 GCA_902473545.1 uncultured Lachnospiraceae bacterium
TGACGCGGGCGGCTGCTGTCAGCTTATCCGTTTTTTCCGCCGACGCCTGGTAGCGGACGGGCACGAACAGAAGCAGCAGCGCGACCGTAAGAAGGATCAGCAGCAGGACTGCCAGCAGAATAAACGGTATTTTCAATATCGTCAAAACTATATGTAGCATTCTCTCACCTGCCGCCTACTTTCCGAACCGAAACAGTTTTCGTTTCTTTAGCTTTTCCATCGGATATTCATAAATCATCTCTTCGCCGTCCGGTATACGGCTCTCAAGAAATTTCCGCACATCAAAATCGCCATTTTGACGATATGCGTCCAGCGCGATACCAGTCGCGATGTCCACTGCCTCGTGCCAGCCCTTTGCAGCGCCGACGATCAGCGGACAATGCCCGTGAAGAACAGGCTGGAACAGAATATCCGCCCGGAAAATGTCAAAAAGATCGTGCTCATTCGCCGCAAGCGTGATCAGATAAACCTCCGGCATACCGACGCCCGTCTCCGCATTTTTGATGAGCAGCTCCCTGTTCTTTTTTACATTTTCACCGATATACAGCTTCTGATACCATTTCATAATACTATCCTTGCCACTTTTTTACAGTTTAATCGCCTTATGAGAAAGGGATTGTCGCAAAACGATGCAGCAACCCCTTTCCACCTAAAAATGTTTCTTTGTTCCCCACAAATTCGCCTTTTTCAGCGACAGATACTCGTCGTATGCACGCTCCAGCATCGTCCGCTCATTGGCAAATTTCAGCAGATGATAAGCCTCATGGTATTTGTAATAACCAGAGTCCACAAAGTGTTCTTCGCGCTGTGGTTTGCTATAATAACTTTCCGAACGCATCAAGTACCAGTGTACATCTTTTTCCACCACGTCCTCGGGCACATTGAAAGAATACTGGCTCTTCCCAATATACTTTACAATGCTCGCCCGCACGCCGGTTTCCTCCAAAACCTCGCGCACCGCAGTATCCTTGTACTCCTCACCAGCCTCCACTGTTCCCTTCGGCAATACCCAACCCTCATATTTGTTCTTATAGCTCTTGAACAAAAGCAATATTTTGCCTCGAAATATTACCACACCGCCACAGCTCGTTGCCTCAATCATTGCAATTCCTCCTGTAGTGCGTTGTGTTTTCTGTGCTGGTCTTAGTATACCGCTTTTTTTAAAAAACCGCAACTCTTTCTTAATATTGATTATAATAATAGGTGTCAAAAATCTGTTTTGCGATCGGAACCGCCGCCGAGCTTCCGGTACCGCCGTCCTCCGCGATCACGCAGACAACGATATCCGGATCCTCCACATTGGAGAATCCAACGAACCAGGAATGCGTGGAAAGCTCCGCTTCCTCGCCGGTATTTCCGTTCACCTCATACTCCGCGGAGCCGGTTTTACCCGCCACTGTATAGCTGTCATTCCACAGAGAGGAGCCGGAGCCGCCCTCCACGACGCTCTGCATGAAGCTCTTTAAGATGCCCGCCTCCTGGCTGGAAATCATGCGCTTATACTCGATGGGCTTCGTCTCGCTCACCTTAACACCCTCCGTATTCTCAACACGCTGCACAAAATACGGATACATCATCACGCCGTCGTTCGCGATCGTGCTTGCGATCAGCGCCATGTGCAGCGGAGAAACCAGCGTGTCGCCCTGCCCGAACGAGGTCGTCATGATATCGCCGTAGGACGAATTGCTGTTCAGCACAAACTGGCTGCTGCTGTACGGCATCAGCGTCGGCAGGTCGCCGTTAAACAAAAACTTCTCGCAGAGATCATGAAATCTGTCCAGATCAAGCTGCAGACCAATATTGGCAAACGAAGTATTGCAGGAGTTCTGGAAGGACTGCTGCAGATTCTCAAATCCGTGTACCGCTCCGTCAAAGCACTGGATCGTCACATCCCCCTGCGTCAGATAGCCGCCGCACTGGAAGGAATAATCCGTATAATCATCCGGATGCTCCTGGATATACTCCAGCGCCGTCATGATCTTAAAGGTAGAGCCAGGCGGGTAAAGTCCCTGCGTCGCACGGTTCAGGAGCGGGCTGTGCGCATCCTCCGCGATCAGATATTCCCACAGCTCCTCCATCTGGTTCGGGTCAAAATCCGGCTTCGATACCATTGCCAGCATCGCTCCGGTATCCGGTTCCATCACAACGACCGCTCCGCGGTAAGCGCCAAGCGCCTGCGACGCCGCCGTCTGAAGTGTTGTGTCAAGCGTAAGGATCAGATTGTCCCCGCGCACCTTTTCGTTATTTACGCCCTTGCCCACCTGTTCGACGATCGAGGTATTCGACGTAAGCAGATCACTGTTGTACATCGCTTCAATGCCCGATTTTCCGTTCGTCGTATAGCCGACCACATGCGCAAACAGATTGTTATAGGGATACACGCGCGTCTCGTTTCCTTCCTCATCGACATTTGTCCCCGCAAGGATCTCGCCGTCCGCCGAATAGATGGTGCCTCGCACCACATACTGCTTCTGTTCATCCGCCTTGGTATTGTTCGGATTTGCCCTCAGCTCGTCCGCAAGCGAAATCTGAAAATAGGCCATGTAACCGACCAGCGCGAGAAACATCGCCGAAAACAGGTACGCCACGCGCCCATACGCCCGGTTATGCTGTTTTTTCGACACCGGCGGCTTCTGATTATGAGGCGGCATCTGTCCGTCCTCCGAAAACGGCGGAATCTGCTGCGCTCCACTGCCATAATGCGGCGGAATCCGCTGCGCTCCACCGCTGTAATCCGTCCGGTAGCTTTCCTCTCGCTGATGCTCCAGGAATTCGGGGATTTCTACCTCACGCTCCGAAAAATCTTCGGGATTCCAGTTCCCGTTCCCTGTCTCTCTCAATTTGATCCTCCTCATCTTCCCGCAGAATATAAAGTCCCTGTATAATCGAAAACATCAGCACGGTACTCAGCATCGAGCTTCCCCCGTAGCTGATCAGCGGCAGCGTCACGCCGGTCATCGGGATAAATTTCATCGCCCCGCCAATCGTCAGAAATACCTGCACCGCATACATGGT
>CABRSG010000303.1 GCA_902473545.1 uncultured Lachnospiraceae bacterium
GCAAGCGCCGCCGTGAGCGCCTGCTCATTCTTTATCGCGCGAAGAGCGATCAGCATTTCTCCGGTTCCGGATAGTCCACGCCAAAGGTCTCCACCGTCACCGTTTTCATCTTCTGCTCGTCAAGCGGACGGTCACTGTAGTCGGTGTCCTCCTCTGCGATGCGGTTTACTACATCCATGCCTTCGATCACTTTTCCGAACGCCGCATAGGAACCGTCCAGATGCGGAGCATCCTTATGCATAATGAAAAACTGGGAACCGGCGGAATTCGGGTTCATCGCACGCGCCATCGAGAGTACACCCTCTGTATGCTTCAGATCATTTTTAAAATGATTGCCCGAAAATTCACCTTTAATGCTGTAGCCCGGGCCGCCCATACCGGTGCCGTTCGGACAGCCGCCCTGGATCATAAAGCCGTTGATCACGCGGTGAAAGATGAGTCCATCGTAAAAGCCCTTTTTAATCAGGCTGATAAAATTATTGACACTGTTCGGTGCGATCTCCGGGTAAAGCTCTGCCTTGATCACGTCCCCGTTTTCCATGGTAATTGTTACAATCGGATTTGCTGCCATATTGATTTCTCCTTCTAATCATATATCTTTTGATGCCCGCGGATCGCTCCGCAGACCTAATATCATAATTATGTTTCTATCTGCATAAAAAGTCAAGGTTTTTGTGCCGTACAGGATCATTTTTATTAACCCATTACTGCTGATAAATATGGATCCACGGCGTTATCGCTGAGATCGTCGCAAAATCCCCGCGCAGCACCTCTCTTTCGCTGCCGTCCTCGTTGACCACCAGCAGGCGGTCCGCCAGCGAGAGGGAATCGGAGAGCATCATGGTCAGGATCACCACCGCGATCCCCTTATCGAGCAGCATCTCCAGCATTTTCCAGACAAACATGCGGTGAGACAGATCGGCGCCCTTAAAGGGCTGGATGCAGAAAACGACCTTCGGCTTCTGCAGCAGCACGCGCGTGTAGATCATCTGATATTTCTGCTTCTCGCTCAGCTCCTCCACCGGCATCTCGAAAACCTCCTCCCCAAGGATAGGACCATATTCCTGCCGGATGCTGCCGCGGATACTGCCGCGCAGCCACAGCAAAGGCATCCTGCGTGAGAGGGAGATGCAGAGGTTTTCCATATAGGAAAGCTCCGGGAACACCATGCTCTTTGTGGGCAGCTCCTGTATAACGGCGAGCTTTTCGCTGTCCGCGAACTTCGCCGTTTTTCCAAGAATCCGCAGTTCTCCTGTCTCCGGCTCCTTTTCCCCGACCATCATCTGCACAAGCTCCTGGAAAATATGGTTTTCCTGAATCTGCACGACCAGGCACTCTCCGCCGGACACCGCAAAGCCAAAGTCGCGGACATATTCCCCGCACAGCCGTTCGGCGCGCAGAACCTCCTCATGCCCGCCGCCGTCCTTCTGACGGCTCTCCAGATGGCTTCTCACCATGCGGTCATACTCCGCTGAATACAGGCGAAGGATCTCATCCGCCATCTCCTCCTGGCGCACAAGCTTCTGGATGCGGCCATTCGAAAACATCGCAGAGCGGTCGCAGACCATGGCGATCTCCTCAAAATGCGGACAGATATACAAAAACGAAAATCCCTGCGCGGCGTAGTGGTGCAAAATCTCGTGCAGCTTTTTAAGCTCCTCGTAGCTGATCAGTGTACCGATATCATTCAGCACGATCAGCCGGTGTCCCATGACGACCGCCCGCAGAAGCTCCACGACCACACGTTCAAATTCCGACAGCGTCTCCACGCGGGCATCCGCAAAAATATGGATGCCGATATCTTCAAAAAACGGCGCAAGCTGCCTGGAAAGCAGCTTTGTGCGCACAATCTCCTGCCCGAAGCTCTGCCGCAGGACAAAAATATTATCCATCACCGTCATATTTTCCACAAGCCGGCTTTTTCCCTCAATGATGCTGATGCGGTTCGGCTGCTTTTTGGCTTCCTTCCAGGAATTGATCTTCTCCCCGCCGTAATAAATGTATCCGTCATAGAGCGGAAGATTATTCTGCAGAAGCTTTAAAAACGCCGTCATACCGTGCGCGCTGACCGGGAGTATGCCCATGATCTCCCCGCGGTAAATCTGAAGGTTGAAATCCTCCAGCAGCGTAATCTCCTGCTCCATGTATGTCACACGCTCCATACGAAATATTTCCTGCTTCATCCCAACACATCCCGGTTTTTGATTTCCCGGTCGCTCGTCACGAACGGGAGTGTGATTTCCACATCCGTGCCGCTCTGCGGCACCGAATAGACATGGATTCCATATTCATCGCCAAAAATCAGATGAATGCGGTTATTTACATTCGCCAGCGCAATGCCGCCCTGTTTTTCCTCTTCCTGCGAGCCAAGCGTTCCGGCGCTCCTGCCAAGCTTGCGGTTCAGCTTCGTCAGGGTTTCCTCGTCCATGCCCACCCCGTCGTCAGAAATGCGGATCAGCAGCCGCTCCTGCGTGCGTTCAAAGCAGATGCGCAGATTACCCGTGCCGATCTTCAGCTCCGTTCCATGGATAATGCTGTTTTCCAGGATCGGCTGCAGGGTAAGCTTCGGGATGCGGCAGTTCATGATCTCCGGCCACTCCTCCGGTTCATACGCAATATGTAGCTGCAGGCGCTCGCCGAAGCGGTATTTCTGTATACCGAAATACGTCTCGCAGTTATCCAGCTCCTCCTCCACCGAAACAAGATTTTCCACCTTCGTGATCGTATAGCGGAAGAATTTCGCCAGCGCCTCGGTCATGTCGGCGACGCCGTCCAGGCCGGCGATCAGCGCCTCCCCGCGGATGCTCTCCAGCGTGTTGTAAAGAAAATGCGGGTTAATCTGATTCTGCAGTGCCAGGTACTGCGCCTGCCGTTTATTCAGATCCATAAACTGCGGCGAGCGGGCATTCTGCTCGATCAGCATGATCTGGGAATGCATCACCGGCGTGAGCGCGGCAATATCAAAATCCTTTGTATCCGCCAGCGGATACCCCTCCGCC
>CABRSG010000304.1 GCA_902473545.1 uncultured Lachnospiraceae bacterium
CCTCCGGGGTTCCAGCCGTTCTTTTGCGCCAAGAGAAGCAGGAATCCACGGTCGGCAACGGTCATGCCGGAAACGCCGCCGCCGAACGCCCTGATCTGGGAAAGAAACTGGTCTGCCGTGCGCGTGTGCGCGGGCGGCATGTTCGGCAGGCTGTACAGCGTTCCACCGTCCGAGCCAGAGCCGGTGAGGGACGCCGCCTTAAACTTGCCGAGCAGGATGTAGTCCTGCTCCTGCCCGTTGATGATGAAAGCCGGGTGCGTATGGTCAGGGAGAGATGAATCAAGATCGCTCGACTTCATCTTCGGAAAACGAACGAAGATGGACGGGTTCCCCTGCGCGTCGTACTTCACGACATTGTCGTACATCCGGGCCAGAAATTCCAGCGGAGAATTAGTCACCATCCGCACCGCCCATCATTTCCACCAGCTCCTGATATTCCTCAACTGTAATCCGGTCAGCCATCAGGAAAACGTCCAGCTTCATCATGGTGCCCTCGCGGTCGTAGCCGCCTTTCTGGATAATGCGCTTCATGAGTTTGTAGGTCATCATACTTTCCTCCAATCGTTTCAAGTCGTGTCTGTAAAGTCTTTTTGCAAGAAAAACGGCGATGATGTTACGCATCCATCATCGCCACCAGTTCCTCGTACTGCACGGTCGTGATTCGGTCGGCAGCAAGGAAAGCATCGAGCTTGTTCATCGTGCTCTCGCGGTCATAGCTGCCGCGCTCGATGATCCTTTTCATCAGGTTGTACGCCACTTTATAGCACCTCCTCTCCAAAGGCGAGCATCGTGACTTCGTAAAGTATTTCGGCGATCATGTCGTCATGCTCCGCCACGATGGTCGCGCTGTTGTTTCGCCTTTGTGCAGCCTCGCGGTAAGGACCGTAGATTTCATTTTCGCGTGCCGCGCGTTCAGCTTCTTCCTGCTCAATCTGTTCGGGCGTTCGATCCTGCGCAACATCCATGGATTCAGGCATCTATTAACACTCCTTTCTGGGTCAGCTCACAAGCGTGGCGAGCTGCTCCTTCATTTTCTCAATCTCCATCGTCTGCGATTGCATGATACAGGCGAGCCAATCGTAGGCGACACTGAAATGCTGGAGACCAGTTTCGATGTTGTTAAAATTAGTTGCGCTTTGGGGAGTTCCTTGTTGAAGCACTTCTCCAGGGGATGGATCAAGCGTTACACTTCCGTCGTCATTATTGATCTCAATGAACGTTCTAGGGCGCTCCACAACGTGATCTTGCCATCTAGTTTTTTTGTAAGCCACATTTGAACCTTCTTTCCTATTCCTCGGTGATGGTAAAGCGAAAACGGTACAAAATGCCTTCCTGCGCATCTTTCCGCGTGATGTTCTCGGCCTTGCTTGCCCACAGCGTACCGTTATGGTCGAAAAGCTGTACTTCCGTCACTGTGATATTGCCCGCTACCGTGTGATCGATAATGAAGGTAACCGCAATACGACCGTCAGCAAGCACTTCGGCAGTCTGAATTTCCGCTTGGTAGTAGGTGCCGTTGACCTTGTATTCCGCATACGCAATACTGTTTTTCAGGTAACTGCGCATCGAATTAATGGCGCTGTTTGTCAGCATAATTTTCCTCCTCTCCGTTAGATTTCATCGTTTCCGCACAGCTTCTTGTCCGTACATGGCGAATACGAAAAAGCCGTAGCCTTGCCGTCGGTTTCTGTGTTCGCGGTATCGGAATTTGTGCCCACCTGGTTTTCCTGCGGCTTCGTGCCGGTCAGCGGATAGGGGAATATATAGCCTTTTGTTTTGCGTGCGGAGATAACGTAAGCATCATCAGCAATTCTGCTAACGATACTTTCCTCCGGGTATGTACCGGCGTATAGACCATCGCCAGTCAGCGGCGGTCTGTATCTCGCTAGCACGCCGCCCTCGCCATGCACGATGATAGTCGTGCCACTGCCAATGGCGATGTCATCAAGCACGCTGCGAACATTCTTGCTGGCCGCAATCGCTCTGCGGAGCCACGCTTCGTTCGCATCATTCCACTCGCCGGATACCGTCACACGGAAATGGAAAGGTTCGCCGGTATACTGCCAATGTTCCTCCAGCTCCACTTGATCGAAGAAACCCTCAAGGAAATTATAAATAGCCTGTGGCGTACCAAGGGCAGAGTAAAGCGGTGTGGCATCCCTGATCCAGCGCCGTTTTGTTTCGATACTGGCGTTGTGGTCGTACAGGCATCCCAATTCCCAGGCCATTTCATCCAAGCGCCATTCCGGCATCTTATCGATATTTTGCAGATTATCAACGCCGTTCTGAATGGTGCTGCACATGATCTGCAAAGCCCGCTCGATGGCCTTTGCCATTGCATAACCATTTTTATCTGCCAAGATGAAATCAGGAAAAAGCTGATGAATCGTAAAATCCATCATGGTGTCATCACCGCCAGCGTGATCTCGCCCTTGCAATGGGCGTTCTCGGCAATGGTCGTGTATTCAACCGCGCCGCCGTTGAAGCTGCTTCCTTCGCCCCACAGGACGCGGATCGCGCCCGCCTGATACAGCATAGCCATTAGCTTGTCCGGGTTAAAGGCTCTGCCGATGGTTTCATCCTGCCACTTTTGGTATTCCTCCACCGCTTCACTAATGGCGGTCGTGATGTTGCTGCCCTCCTCCTGTGCATACTGCACTTTCAGCTCATATGGCATCTTCGTCGCTCTGTATACCTCCACCTGATCGGTCAGTGGGCGTACATCCTTGGCATTCAGCGCTTCGCTCACGCTGTCAAGGATCGCGGCAGCGCCGGTATCGCTTGCCAGTAGCAGATACACACCAACAACGCCTCCACCCAGGTTCAGCGCCCGCGCGTCCAGAATCTCGCTGGTCACGTCCATGGCAGCGCTCTCGTACTGCGTCTGCGGGCCGGTAGTGGTGTTGATAAGTCCAAAGGTGCGGATGCGCTCACGGTAGGTGTCGTCGTCCTCCTCGTTCTGGCCGCCGCTGGCGTCGCGGGTAG
>CABRSG010000305.1 GCA_902473545.1 uncultured Lachnospiraceae bacterium
GCGCAAGGCTGACAGACGGCTCCTTTGCCAGAGGATGCCGCCGCCAGAGATAAACATATGCCTGACAGTCGATCAGGTGATGAAACACAAGCTCTGCCTGCGTCAGCAACTTTTTAAGCGCCTTTCTGTTGAAATCACTCAGATAGAGGACGCCGATCTCGCTGCGCAGTATGCTGACATCACTGATTACTTCGGCGGTGCGCGTTTCCCGGATCGCAAATTCATACTGCAGCATATCAAATTCCTTCACCATATCCACAAACGCCTTCACTGCAAAGGAATAATGCTGTGCCGATACTCCGAATTTCTTCTTGCGTGTTCCATGCTCCCCGTACCGTGCCATCAAATCCTCATACTGACTGTAGAGCTGCTTCGCATAGAGCAAAAACTCCGCCCCGTCGTTCGTGAGCGCCACGCCCCTGCCGCCGCGGTTAAAAATCGTAATTCCAAGCTCCTTCTCCAGCTCCTTCACCGCGCTCGTGAGCGACGGCTGCGAAACATACAGAAGCTCCGCCGCCTTATTTAAAGAGCCGGTCTCCGAAATGGTAATCATATAGTGAAGCTGCATTAATGTCATCCTTTGTCCTCTTTTCACGTAAATTTCAGATATATTCTATATGAGGAATTTATTATACTTCGGATTTTGCGCTTTTGCAACCTGCCTCTGCTTTAGCGAAATCAGGCCCTCTGCTCCAGTGGAATCAGTATCTGCAGCGTGAATATCTGATCCTTTGCATCCACCGTGATCGTTCCGCCGTATTTTTCCGCAATATGGCGGATGCTCTTCATGCCGTAGCCATGCTCCTGCCGATTGTGCTTTGTCGTCACCGGAAGTCCCTGTTCAAAATGCAGGGATGTCTCATAGTAATTCTGCGCCTGAATCACCAGAATATTATTCTGTGTAATCATTTTTAAGGAAATCACACGCTTCTCCGGCTCGGAGATTGCTGTCACTGCTGTGATTGCGTTATCCAGCGCGTTTCCAAAAACCGCATAGATATCCTCAATCCGCATAAACCCCAGGCAGGAGCCGTCCGCCATGCAGGTCCACTGGATATTATGATTTTTGCAGTACAGCCCCTTATCCATCAAAATAACATCCAGCGCCTTGTTTCCGGTATTTACCGCGGTATCATAAATCATAATATCATGTTCCATCTCATTGAAATATGCTTCTTTATCTTCCTCGTTCGTCATCTGGCGCAGCGCCTGAAGCTGATGCTTTAAATCGTGACATTTCCGGTTGATACTGTCGATGATTTCCTGCTTGATCACATACTGCTCCTTCTGCAGCATCCACGCGGTGTTGATGCCGTCCAGCTCCTGCTTCAGCATTATTTTTTCCCGCTGATTTATCTGCACCCAGAGCACATAAAAGCAGCACAGCGCGTCGATGATGCGGTAGAAGATCCGGCTGCCCGCCTCCGCCCGGAAATATTCCAGACCGGAGGTTTCCATCACGCTCAGGATCCATACAATGATAATAATGGTTGCAAGCGGAAACATCGCCTCCAGACTGACACGGCTTTCATCATTTTCGTTTATTTTTCTGACAAACAGATGGTAGAAAAGCAGGTAGACTGCCGCATATACAATCACCTGCACAAAATAACTGCCGCCTCCCAGTCCAAGGTAAATCTCATTGATATCAAATGCAACATGCTGCATAGCACAGGCACAGATTGCGCAGTACGCCGCCTCCAGCGCGTTTACGTCCAGACAGACGTACATCAGCAGCACGCACGCCAGAAGAAATGCCGCCCAGTACAGCACGATCCATATGGAGAAATTCTTGTTTTCCAGTATACTGTTGACCGCATAGGATACCAGCACAAATGCCCCGGAGCATAAAACCGCCCGGGGCACAAATTTCGTGCGTTTTTTGTAAGGGACCATAAACAGGGCACACGCTGCAATGAGCTGTACGATATAGGAAATTTTTTCCCATTGCTCCATCATAACTCAATCCCTCCCATATAGTTTGCCAGCGCCTGCAGAAACTCGCGTTTCCGGGGCCGACTGATCTTCAGCCACTCGCCTGCGATCTGAATATCATCCCTGTTTACACAATCCACATATTTTAAGTTCACAAGATAGCAATTGTTGCAGCGCTTAAAGGAAAGCCCCTCCAGCTTATCCTCCAGCTCCTTCATGGACGCCTTCTGTTTAAGCACGCCCTGCGCGGTATGATAATAGAGGTAGTGGCCGTTCACCTCCGCATAATAAAGCTGGTCGGTGGATATCTTCTGGACGCCGCCCGCCGTCGGAAGCACTATGTTGCGTTTTTTGCGCTTCTTGATCAGATTAACCGCACCGCGCAGCTTCATAGAAAAAGAATAATAGCTGACCGGTTTCACGATGAAATCCAGCGCGCGCACCTCGTAGCCCTGGATCGCCATCTGCGCCATGTTTGTTATAAACAATATGATAACCTGACCGTCCTTTCGGCGGATCTCCCGCGCAGTATCCATGCCTGTTTTTCCGCCCATATCAATGTCAAGACAGATTAAGTCAAAGGAATGGTCATACTCCGCCAGCAGCGCTTCCCCGCTGGTAAAGGTACTGACCGCGATCTCCTCGCAGACCTCCGCCTGCAGCTTTTTAAAAAACCCGCATAATGTATCCAGTTCTTTTTGCTCATCATCCGCAACCGCAACTTTTATCATAACTACTCCTGTTTCCCTGCTTCTCCCTCCGGGAAAATGATTTTGTATACAAAGAAATATATCACCATCGAGACTCCGCCGGTAATGAATGTCACCAGCAGATTGTAAACGCCCGGCGCAAAATACTGCTGGGCGATCGGCATCCACAGCCCATTGATCGCATTGCAGAACAGGGAGATCAGCACCCATGCGATGAAGTACCACATAATCTGCCAGGAGATTTTTCCGTGACTTTTAAATGTGATGTTCCTCTGCAGCGGAAAGTTAATGCACTGTGCCAGAAACGTGCCGATCTCGTAGCTGAGAAAATAGCCGA
>CABRSG010000306.1 GCA_902473545.1 uncultured Lachnospiraceae bacterium
TATTTTTTCAGATAAATTGTAAACCGGGCATTTATCCCTTTACGCCGCCGCTTGTCAGGCCGCCCACCAGATGCTTCTCGATACAGATAAAGAGTATAACAACCGGTATAGTAGCAAAAAGCGATGATGCAAACAAATATTGCCACTCAATCATATTGTAGCCGTTAAATACCGTGATACCGACCGTCAGCGGTTTCAGAATGTCGCTGGAAATCAGCGTCAGCGCAACCGTGTACTCGTTCCACGCATTGATAAACACGAAGATCAGCGCCGTTACAATGCCGGGAGCCGCTACCGGGAGAAGCACCCGGATCATCGCCTGGAGCTGATTGCAGCCGTCAATCGTCGCCGCCTGCTCCATCTCCGGAGAGATCGACATAAAGGTTCCCCGCAGAAGCCAGATGGCAAACGCCTGGTTAAACGCCGCGTTGATAAAGATCAGACCAAACAGGCTGTCGGTGAGATGCAGCACGCTCATGACCTTGTAAATACCTACCAGAAGTACAACCGGCGCAAACATCTGGGAAACGATCACCAGACCGAGGAAAAATTTCTTTCCCTTAAATTTCATGCGCGACAGCGCATAAGCCGCCGGAATACCACAGAGGATCGCGATTGCCGTCGCTCCGCCCGATATCAGAATGGAATTGATAAAATAGCGTCCCAACGGCGCCAGGCTCCAGATATCCGCGAAATTTTCCCACTCCCACTCGATCGGAAGCAGCGTGCCCTTCATGGAATAGATTTCCGCGCGGGATTTCAGCGCTGTGGTAA
Source organism: uncultured Lachnospiraceae bacterium (assembly GCA_902473545.1). Lineage (GTDB taxonomy): Bacteria > Bacillota > Clostridia > Lachnospirales > Lachnospiraceae > Marvinbryantia. The sequence goes on from CABRSG010000306.1 coordinate 775, forward strand.
ACATCACAAAGTAAGGATACAGCGTCACCAGAATCATCACAATAATCGCCGCATACAGCAGCACCTTCAGTACTTTATCCTTAGATGTACGCGCTTTCCTGATGTATTTTTTTTCTTTACTCATCCTGCTCCTCCTTTCTTAAAGAAGCGACCATATAGACGGAGGCGCAGACGCACAGAATCAGAAAGCCGATTACGGAAATCGCCGCTGCTTCACCGGTTCTGCCTTTATAAAATGCCTGCTTATACAGGTATGTAACAAGGGTATCGGTACGGTTTGCCGGGTCTCCCTTGGTGATTGTCCAGACGATCGGAAAGGAATTGAATACATAAATAATATTCAGTACCGTACTGACAGTAAGGGACGATTTTACAAGCGGGATCGTGATATTGAACAACTTCTGCCAGAAGCCCGCTCCGTCCACCGTTGCCGATTCATAATAAGATGCGTCAATACTCTGCAGCCCTGAAAGCACGCAGAAGGTAACAAACGGAATCGTTACAAAAATACCAACCCAGCACTCCCATGCGAAATAAGCGCCCGGTGTGGGCGTCCAGTTCACAGGACTGCTGATAAGCCCCATCTTCAAAAGCAGGGTATTTAAGGTACCGTAATCCGGGTTGATGATAAATTTCCAGACGCCGGCCTGGATGATCAGCGACGTCGCCCATGGAAATACAACGATCGCCCGTGCAACCTTTCTTCCGCGGAATTCGTTGTTCAGCATGAGCGCCAGTGCAAAACCGATAAGAGTGGACAGACCTACTACCACGATTGTCCAGACGAGCGTGTTCTTCAGCACCAGCCCAAAAGCGGAGCTTGTGACCACTTTTTTAAAGTTGTCAAGCCCCGCAAAGCCCTTGATGATACCGGCTTTGCTCACTTCACTCAGAGACGTGCGGAACACCTCGAAAATCGGAAACAGAATAAAAACTGTCATTAATAAAATGCTTGGAAGCAGCCAGATATAAGGACCCGCCGCCTTTAATATATTCTTTTTTTTCATGTTTCACCACCAGTTCAAACTTATCTGTACAAAGAGCCGGGCCTTTGTGCAGCCCGGCTCCCGGTTCTCTTTTTTGAGAAAATAAAGTATGTGTTTCGAAAATTAATTAACCTGCGATGTCAGCCTGCAGCTCATCCAGCAGTGTTCTTACGTCTTCGCCAAGGAGCGCTCTCTGCTCAACGTCGATAACGCCCTGTTTTACATCTGCCCATTCAGCCTTTGCTGTCGGATAGAATTTGCTGGAGCCTACGATGTCAACCCATGCAGCCATGCTCTCGTCAGCAGCAGCAACTGCTTCGCCGCCTGCGATCGTTGCCGGAAGGAAGCCCTCCATCAGAACCCAGTCAGAGTAACGCGCATCGTCATAGAAGTAGTCAAAGAATGTGGTGATCGCAGCGAGCTCTTCCTCGGAATAGCCGTTGTCGAAGCACATGAAGCGGTCCATAACGCCTGCGGATACGGATTCACCAGTATTGCACGGAATGGAAGCTACTGCGTAGTTTACTTCGTGTCCGCCGTCTGCAATGTAGGTCGGAAGGCTGTTCGGTGCGATAACCATTGCAATCTGACCTGCGCCGAACATATCCTGCAGATCGTAACGTGTGTTGTTCGCCGGATCTGTGTTGGTGTAACCGGCATTTACAAGACCGATCGCGTACTCGATCGCTTCTACGTTTGCATCGCTGTTGAGCGCCCAGTCGCCGTTCTCGTCCGCCGCCGTTGTTCCAGGTGTAGTATGCGAATGCAGCCTGGCCTTCGTCAGTCGTCATGTCGATACCCCACGGATAAATGCTATCGTCATATGCCTTGATCGCTTCGCAAGCCGCCGTCAGCTCTTCCCATGTGGTCGGAACCTCCACGCCTGCTGCTTCCAGAATGTCTACGTTGTAATAAAGCGCACGTGCGGAAGCAAGATCCGGAACTGCCCATACTACATCATCCACTACAGACTGCTCAAGGAAGGACGGATACATCTTCGCATAGGTTTCTTCGGAAACGTAATCCTGTGCCGGGAGAAGCAGACCGTCTGCCTGATAATCCGCAAATACGTCGATGTTCAGAATATCCGGCGCGTTGTTGCCCTGAATACGGGTGTTTACTACGGTGTAAATGTCGTTCCAGGAAACAACCTCTACCGTAAGCTTGATGCCTGCGTTGTCATTGTTGAAATCCTCTACAAAGTTTGCCCA
>CABRSG010000307.1 GCA_902473545.1 uncultured Lachnospiraceae bacterium
CCGTTCACAGCAACCTTCGCAAATCCATTTAAAATTCGCTTTGCGAATGGGATCTGCTCACACTTGAATCACGTTCTTACGCCTCAAACAGCAGGTGTTTGAGGCTGGCGTGAACAATAACCTTAGAATAACTATACCGCAAAGGGAAAAAAACTGCAAGAATTTTTATACATATTCATCAATATACCGTTCGAATTCTTCCATCGTCATCAGAACCTTGCGCGGCTTTGTGCCCTCCTCCGGTCCGACAACGCCGGCGTCGGAAAGCTGATCCATGATGCGCGCCGCCCGGTTAAAGCCGATCTTGAACACTCTCTGCAGCATACCGATGGACGCTTTATCCTTCTCGATGATAAACCTGCCCGCCTCGGCAAAGTTGGAATCCAGCTCGTTTCCGCCTCCGGAAGCTCCCGGAAGAGAGACAGCCGCCTGCGCCACCTGCGTCATGCGGTCCTCCATCTCCTGCTTATAGCCGGAGACATCGTTCTTCTGCGTGAGGAAATCGGTCACATTGCTGACCTCCTTATCGGAGACGAACGCGCCCTGCACACGCGCGGGCTTCTGATAGCCCTGCGGATAAAAGAGCATATCGCCCTTTCCGAGCAGCTTTTCCGCTCCGTTCATGTCGATGATGGTGCGGGAATCGACGCCGCTCGTCACCGAGAAGGCGATCCTGGACGGCATATTTGCCTTGATTAAGCCAGTGATAACGTTCACCGACGGACGCTGCGTGGCGATGATCAGATGGATACCCGCCGCGCGCGCAAGCTGCGCCAGACGGCAGATGGCGTCCTCCACTTCGCCGGGAGCCACCATCATAAGATCGGCAAGCTCGTCGACGATGATCACGATCTGCGGCAGCTTCTTCGGGCGCTGCTCCTCCGGCACATCGGTGAGCTGCGCAATTCTTTCGTTGTAGCCCTTCAGGTCGCGCACGCCGCACTCAGCGAATTTCTGATAACGGTCCGTCATCTCGGCAACGCCCCAGTTCAGCGCGCCGGAAGCCTTTTTCGGATCGGTAACGACCGGAATGAACAGATGCGGGATGCCGTTGTACACGCTCAGCTCCACCACCTTCGGGTCGATCATGATCAGCTTGACATCCTCCGGGTCCGCCTTGTAGAGAATACTCATGATCAGCGTGTTGATGCATACCGATTTTCCGGAACCGGTAGCGCCCGCGATCAGCAGATGCGGCATCTTTCCGATATCCGCCACCACCACCTTACCGGCAATATCCTTGCCGACAGCGAAGCTCAAATTGGATTTCGCGTTTTTAAATTCCTCCGACTCCAGCAGCTCGCGCAGCAGCACGGTGCTGTTTTCCTTATTCGGCACCTCGATGCCGACGGCGGATTTTCCGGGAATCGGCGCCTCGATTCGGATATCGGAGGCAGCGAGGTTCAGCTTGATATCGTCGGAAAGGTTGACGATGCGGCTCACCTTTACGCCCTGCTCCGGCGTAAGCTCGTAACGCGTGACAGCCGGACCGCAGCTCACATTTGTCACATTGACGTTGACTCCGAAGTTATGCAAGGTCTGCTGCAGCTTCGCCGCCGTCTCCTTCACCTCGGTGTTGCTGCCGCCGCGTCCGCGCGTAGGCTTCGTAAGCAGGTCAAGCGGCGGAAATACATAGGCGGGCTTTGGCTGCTCCTCCGCGAGCGCAATTTCCTGCGCCACGCTGTCAAGCACTTTTTCCTGCTCCGCCCGGGAGGATTTCGGGTTTTTCATCTGACGGCTGCCCACAGACGCTTCCTGTGCGTCAGCGGCGTCCGCCTGCGGCGTCACAGCCGTTCTTCTGACAGGCGGCGTGGTATCCGGCATCTGCGGGATTTCCGCACTGCCGCTGTCCTCCGATGTAAGCTCTGCCACGGAAAATGCCGGAATCTCAACGTTTTCGGAAACACCGTCCCGCTGGATAGTAAAGTTTAAATCCATCTGTTTAGGCTTCTGCGGGTTGACGGAATCCACCATTTTCTTTGCACGGTTTGATCTTGAGGCCTGCACCGCTTCCTGCTTTGTATTCTCCGGCGACGCGGCATCTCCCGGCCATCCGGCCGGGACGTCGGAAGCGTGCCTGCGTCTGGATACTGTCTCTTCCGGTTCCGCGGGAGCGTCCACCGCTTCGCCGCGGCGATATATGCGCGGAACCACCTCGTGTATTTCTTCGGATACCGGCATGTACGGATCGAGCCTGGTATCCTCCGTTACGCCGGAGATAACATTTGCGCGGCGCGGTCTGCGCACCTCAAGCGCTACCTCGCCCTCGCCGGAGCGCAGCCTGTCAATTTCAGCCTGCATCTGACGCTGTTTCGTTAATTGTTTTTTCTCTTTTTTCAGATCGTGCAGCTCCTTTTTTGCACGGGAATCCGCGCGCGCCCGGCGATAGGCGCGGCTGCTGCCTTTGCGCAGACCGTCGAACAGCGAGCGCTCCGTGATGATGACTGCGCAGATGATAAGCAGCACGATCAGCAGGATCCATGCGCCGATCTGTCCAAACAGCGGACAGAATATGCGGCACAAAAGCGCTCCGGCAGCGCCGCCTCCGGCGCGAAAGTCTCTTCCGGTCACATAATAATCGGAGAAGCTGCGCGCTCCGTCAAAGCTTCCCGACAGAAGCTCCGTAAACGCACAGATACACAGAAAAAAGATAAGAACCGCCCCCGATTTTACCCACGACGGGAGGCTTGCGCGGTTAGCAACGATAAACGCTGACAGAAAGACCAAAAGAAGCGGCGCCAGATATGCGCAGACGCCGAAGATACCAAAAAAGAAGCCGCTGACAGCATCCAGCGCTGTCACGCCAAAAGCAAAAATATTGTTTAAAAAAAGAATCAGACAGAGCGCAATGAGAATCCATAAGCAAACCTCCGCAAGCACCGGAGTGCCCGGCGCCCGACGGATATCGGGTACGTCGATCTCACGGCGGCGTGAGGCTCTGACCGGCTCCTGC
>CABRSG010000308.1 GCA_902473545.1 uncultured Lachnospiraceae bacterium
AGGCAGCGCTGCTGGAGCTGCTGCTCTGTCTGCTGCGCATGTGCCCGGAGGCGCCGGAGCGGGATACTCCTGACATGGAGCGGCTGAAAATGGTGCTGCAGAGGATTGAGCAGGATTATGCGAAGCCGCTCACCGTGCAGGATATGGCGGGCTTCTGCGGATGCAGCGGCAGTCATTTTATGCGCTGGTTTAAGCAGATGACGGGCACAAGCTTTTTGACGTATTTAAATGAGCGCAGGCTGGCGGTAGCGGCGGAGGAGCTGCGCGAGACAGACGACAAAATCCTGATAATCGCGGAGAATGCAGGCTTTGCAAACCTCTCCAATTTCAACCGCCAGTTTAAAAAGAGGTATGGGGTGACGCCGCGCGGGTACCGCGGATGAAAAATGCAAAGGCGGGAATGCAGTGAGCGTGACATTGTCACGGAAGGAAGCTCCTTTTTGCGCTATGATAAGCTCATCAAACACAAAGGAGGAACAAAAGATGTCAGTATTACATATAACGAAGGAAAATTTTCAGAGAGAAGTATTAGAAAGCGAGAAGCCGGTCCTGCTTGATTTCTGGGCGGCGTGGTGCGGTCCCTGCCGTATGGTCGGTCCGATCCTGGAGGAAGTCGCAGAGGAACGCCCGGACATCAAGGTGTGCAAGGTAAACGTGGACGACGAGCAGGAGCTGGCGTCAGCTTACAAGATCATGAGCATTCCGACGCTGATGGTTGTGAAGGATGGGAAAATCGTGAGCCAGTCGGCGGGGGCAAGACCGAAGTCTGATATTCTTGCAATGCTATAGAGCTGCAGTGAAGACTTCAGTCCCCGGCGAGCGCCGCAAGCTTTTTGGAATCCGTGATCTCTACACTGCCCCGGGTTAGCTTTACGATTCCCTCACTCTGGAAATAGCGCAGCATTCTTGTGATGACCTCGCGGGCGGTGCCGAGATGGTTCCCGATGATTTCATGCGTGAGCCTGAGCTGGTTTGTCCCTTCCAGCGAAGCCTCATCCAGAAGAAAGGCAGCCAGCCGTTTGTCGAGGCTCTTCCACATGATCTGCTCGATGAGCCACATAACCTCGGAAAAACGGCTTGCCATAATCTCGTTGGTGTAGTTGGCAAGCGGCACGGATTCCTCGAGAAGCTGCTTGTACACCCAGGCGGGAATGATCCAGAGATCGGTGTCCTTTTCTGCCTCGATGATTACCTCAAACTGGATACTTGGCATGATGCAGGAGGCGGAAAACAGACAGATATCCATCTCAAAGAGACGGTAGATGGTAACCTCCCGGCCTTCCTCCGATAAAATATAGGCGCGAAGCTGACCGGATTGGATGAGCAGCAGACCGATGCAGTCCATGGAACCGTTGTGAATGACGGTTCCCTTTTTTATCGAACGGAAGGAGGCGGTGTCCTTTAATCGATTCTGTTGGTCAGGGGTTAATTTATTCCATATGGGAAAAAAATCTGAAAAATTCATGTCAGGCGCTCCTTTCAAAACGCACCCTTATTATAAAAGCAATCGTGGAAGATGTCAATTAACAGTACAGGAATCGCTGCAAATATCGTTGACAACCAATGCTAATATACTATAATGAAACTGGCGGCAGTACCGATACTGCAAAGACAAGGAGGAAAAAAGATGTTGGATAAAAAAGTGGTTGAGTTATTAAATCAGCAGGTAAATAAGGAATTTTATTCCGCTTATCTGTACCTGGATTTTTCGAATTATTACTATGATCAGGGGCTGGACGGCTTCGGAAACTGGTACAAGGTCCAGGCGCAGGAAGAGCGCGACCATGCGCTTCTGATGATCCAGTACCTGCAGAACAACGGCGAGAGAGTAGTCCTGGAAGCGATCGATAAACCGGCGGTAGAGCTGACAAGTGCAAAGGCTGTTCTGGCGGAAGGTCTGAAGCATGAGCAGTATGTGACAAGTCTGATACACAATATTTATGATGCGGCATATACGGTAAAGGACTTCCGTACCATGCAGTTCCTCGACTGGTTCGTGAAGGAGCAGGGCGAGGAGGAGACAAATGCGGATGGTCTGGTCAAGAAATACGAGCTGTTCGGCGACGATCCGAAGAGTCTCTATATGCTTGACAATGAGCTTGGCGCACGCGTATACACGGCGCCGTCGCTGGTACTGTAAATAGCAAACGATACGGAAATGGAAAGGAAACCCGCTTTATGTGACAATCTCACAGAACCCGTGTTTAAAATCCGCTATACTGTAGAAAATACAGTAGGAGGCGAATGCGATGAAACAGATATATGATGTGATGATTATTGGCGGCGGACCTGGCGGGTATACGGCTGCGTTATACGGGGCACGGGCAGGTCTTGACACCGTTCTTTTTGAAAAGATGGCAGCGGGCGGACAGATGGCGCTGACGGAGCAGATTGACAATTATCCGGGTTTTGAGGACGGAGTCGACGGTTTTCTGCTCGGAGAAAAGATGCGAAAGGGCGCGGAGAGGTTCGGCGCGCAGACGAAGATGACGGAGGTGCAGTCTGTAGAGCTTGCGCCGGAGGTGAAGGCTGTTCACACGGGCGAGGGCACTTTTTATGGACGCACGGTGCTTATCTCCACCGGAGCTTCGCCGCGCGAGCTGGGCCTGGCTGGTGAAAAAGAGCTTACCGGGCGGGGTGTACATTACTGCGCAGCCTGCGACGGGATGTTTTACCGCGGAAAAACAGTTGTGGTCGTGGGCGGCGGCAATACGGCGGCTGCAGATGCGCTGCTGCTTGCGCGGATTGCGAAGAAAGTGATCGTTGTGCATCGCAGAGATACCCTGCGGGCGTCGAAGGTTTATCATGAATCGCTGACGTCGGCAGAGAATATTGAGTTTGTCTGGGACAGCACGGTTACGGAGCTTTTGCTGGACGATGGGCTGTCCGGTGTGAGAGTAAAAAATGTGCATACCAAAGAGGAGACGGAAATTGCGGCGG
>CABRSG010000309.1 GCA_902473545.1 uncultured Lachnospiraceae bacterium
TCACGCCTCAAATCCACAGGACTAGCTTCGCGTCGCAGCAGGTGTTTGAGGCTGGAGTGAACAGTAACAGTATATGCCCGGTATATATAATATGCAAGCGTGATTTTCGTTGACAAAGGCAGAAAACTTAGATATTGTAAAAGAAAGAATACACTTTCGGATGCGGAACGTCTGAAGAAAATTTGAGCGGGCAGGAATGACCGGCGGAAATGAGGAAATGTATGGAGAAAAATGAGAAATGGCTTGATTGGGCGGTAGAGCTGCAGAGCATCGCGCAGGCAGGCTTATTTTATGGAAAAGACAGCTTTGATCTGGAGAGATACGGGCGCATCCGGGAGATTGCTGCGGAAATGCTCAGCTATAAGACGGAAATTTCGCTGGAAAAGGTGAAGGATCTGTTCTGCGGCGACGTGGGTTATCAGACGCCAAAGCTTGATACGCGCGCAGCGATTTTTAAGGACGAAAAAATTCTTCTTGTAAAAGAGAAAAACGGAACCTGGTCGCTGCCAGGCGGCTGGGTGGACGTCAGCGTGTCCGTGAAGGAAAACATCATAAAAGAAGTGAAGGAGGAGGCCGGGCTGGACGTCACCGTCGATCTTGTGATCGCGGTGCAGGACCGCGAAAAGCACAACCTTCCGATCTATGCCTACAAGGTCTGCAAGGTGTTCGCGCTCTGCTCCGTCACCGGCGGTTTCTTTAAAGAGAATATTGAAACTGTGGAGAGCCGTTATTTTGGCAGGGACGAGCTGCCGCCGCTCGCGCAGGAAAAGAATAATGAGGAGCAGGTTCTGATGTGCTTCGAAGCGTATCACGCGGAGAACTGGAAGACGCTGATTGACTAAGAGGGAGACTATATGAGACGCAAAGACAGAGAAGTGACGGATTTCGAGGAATTAATTGCGATCATGAAAAAATGCGATGTGTGCCGTATCGCTCTGAATGACGACGGCTATCCGTATATATTGCCGCTCAATTTCGGGCTGGTGGTGAAGGACGGCAGGGCAGAGCTTTACTTTCACGGCGCTTCGGAGGGGACAAAGTATGAGCTGATGCGGCAGGATAGCCGGGCGGGCTTTGAGATGGACTGCGGACACGAGCTGCAGTGCGGCGAGGATAACTGCAGTTGTACGATGGATTATGAGAGTGTGATCGGGCGCGGACATATTGAGATGATTCCCGATGAGGAAAAGCTTGCGGCGCTGCGGATTCTCATGGAGCATTACCGCGAAGGGGATTTTCCGTTTAATCCGGCGGTTGTGGCGAAAACGAGGGTATTTAAGCTCGTTGTCGAACAGATGACCGGAAAAATTCACGACAAATAAAGACGCAGTCATGAAGAACAGAGAAAGCAAAAATGAGATATCTGCCGCCCGGGGAAATTTTCCGGGCGGCATTTTCACTCCGTCACTTCCGCCGGATTTACATGCACCATAATATGCTTAATTTTCGGGAAACTCTGCTCGATATCATCATGTACCGTCTCGGCAACCTTGTGCGCTTTCCAGAGCGGATAGGAGCTGTCCACGAGAATTTCGATATCCACATATATTTTGTTGCCGAATATACGTGTCTGGAGCAGGTCAAGCCCAAGCACATTCGGATTTTTCATTGCGCAGTCGCGAATCTGGCTTTCCGTTTCTTCATCGCAGGAATGATCGACCATCTTATCAACCGCATCCTTAAAAATATCAAATGCCGCTTTCACAATAAACACGAAAATAACCAGGCTGGCGATGGAATCCATGATCGGGAAGCCGAGCCTTGCCCCTGCAATACCGATGAGCGCGCCGACGGAAGAAAAGGCGTCGGAGCGGTGATGCCAGGCGTCCGCCATCAGCGCGCTGGAATCAATTTTTTTCGCGTAGAACCGGGTGTACCAGAACATCATTTCCTTCACCGCGATGGAAATAACGGCGGCAGCCAGCGCCAGAATACCCGGCACCTGCAGATTGCTGTAATTGCCGCGCAGAATGTCCCGCAGTGCATCCGCACCAATGCCGAGTCCGGTGACAAAAAGTACCATTGCGAGGACGATAGCGGCGACACACTCCATCCGCTCGTGCCCGTAGGGATGCTCGCGGTCGGACGCCTTTGACGCAAGCCGGATGCCGATGATCACCACGATCGTACTGAACACATCGGACGCGGAATGAATGGCGTCGCTGATCATTGCGCTGGAATGCGCGAAAACTCCGGCAAACAGCTTAAAAAAGGCAAGCAGCGCATTTGCCGCGATCGTTACAGCCGATACCTTGTTGGCGGTTTTCTGAAAATCATTTTCCTGTGCGATTCTGTTTTTCTCCATATCAGTTACCTCCAAAGATAAGATAGCTCTATGGCACTAAATATATGTGGGGGTTTCGAAGAATTGCTTTTTTGGATAAAAAAACACCCACGAATCAGTATAAGCAACAACTGTCCCGTGGATGAAGCTTCCACTGTCACGTATGTGACCCGACTCCACAGCAATCCGCTGCGGTCTGCTCAGTTTGTACTGTAGATTTATATGCAGTGCAAAGAGTTATTGTAGGATAGCACGGATACCAGGATTTGTCAACAGGTTAGTCGGGACTTTTTGATGGTTAGTCAGGACTTTTTGAAACAAAATGTTGTAAAAACAAATCTGATAATAAATACAGAAAAATAATATCATAAATAGTTGACATTAAAACACATATCATATATAATACAACTCAAAAGAAAGGAGGAAAAGTATGGCGGGCATTTATTTATTGCCTTTTTTGGCGGCGGCGGTTTTTTGTGATCTATACCAGAGAAAGATACCAAATGTCCTGATTATGGCCGGACTGATTACAGGTGCGGCGTATCAGTGGAGCGCGAAAGGTCCGCCGGGGATGCTTGCATATGCAGGCGGAGTATGCCTCCCTCTGCTGACTCTTGGCATCCTGCATTATTTTCGGATGCTTGGGGCGG
>CABRSG010000310.1 GCA_902473545.1 uncultured Lachnospiraceae bacterium
TGCCGGATTTTCCCGCAGGTAATTCTTGGCGTTTTCTCTGCCCTGCCCGATCTTTGCGTCATTGTAGGCATACCATGCACCGCTCTTGTTGATGATGCCAAGATTGGCTGCCAGATCGATGATATCCCCTTCTCTTGAGATACCCTGCCCGAACATAATGTCAAACTCTGCCTCTTTAAAAGGCGGAGCAATCTTGTTTTTTACAACCTTGATCCTGGTATGGTTTCCGATCACCTCGCCCGCCTGCTTCAGCGCTTCGCCCTTGCGGACATCCAGACGGATGGAGGAATAGAATTTCAGCGCACGGCCGCCGGTGGTCGTCTCCGGGTTTCCGAACATCACGCCGATCTTTTCACGGAGCTGATTGATAAAGATGACGATGCAGTTGGATTTGCTGATGACTGCCGTGAGCTTTCTGAGCGCCTGCGACATCAGTCTCGCCTGCAGACCGACATGGGAATCACCCATGTCGCCGTCGATTTCCGCTTTGGGAACAAGCGCTGCCACTGAGTCTACAATAATAATATCAACCGCGCCGGAGCGCACCAGCGTCTCGGTGATCTCCATCGCCTGCTCTCCGTTGTCCGGCTGGGATATGTAGAGATTGTCGATATCCACGCCAATTTTAGAGGCATATACCGGATCAAGCGCATGCTCCGCGTCAATAAATCCGGCAACACCGCCTCTCTTCTGTACCTCCGCCACCATGTGCAGGGCAACGGTCGTCTTACCGCTGGACTCCGGTCCGTAGATCTCCACGATACGCCCCTTCGGAATACCGCCAAGTCCCAGAGCAATGTCCAGGCTTAAGGAACCCGTGGGAATAGTTTCCACGTTCAGATTTTTTCCGGAATCTCCTAATTTCATAACAGAGCCCTTGCCGAACTGCTTCTCAATCTGTGAAAGGGCTGCGTCTAACGCTTTCATTTTTTCATCTTTTACCATTGTGTTCTCTCCTTATGCGAACTTATGTTCGCTTTTCTTTTTTCATACTATCGTATTTTTACTGAAATGTCAACTGTTATTTTCCCCTGTGCAGAGCTTTTTTCCGCTCGTTTTTAATATATCACAAATCATTTGAATTTTCAACACTTAAAGTATATGATTCTTGTTGAACTTCCCGGAAAACTATGGTAGACTATGTTCCATGCGCCGTACACAAACGGCGCACACGCGAAAGAAGATATCACAAAACATACTATGAAAAAGGATTTGAGGATTTATGAACTTAAGTAAACTTTTCGGAGACCGCAGATTTTACCGCTCTATGCTGACGGTTGCTATTCCGATCATGGTACAGAACGCTATCACGAATTTCGTGGCGATGCTCGATAATATCATGGTAGGACAGGTTGGCACGGTGCAGATGTCGAGCGTGTCCATCGTCAACCAGCTTATTTTTGTTTATAATCTCTGCCTGTTCGGCGGCACCTCCGGCGCCGGGATCTTTACGGCGCAGTTTGTCGGCAAGGGCGACCACCAGGGCATCCGCTATACGATGCGCTTTAAAATCTGGAACGGCGCAATTATCTCCGTCCTTGCCCTTCTGATCTTCGGCTTTGGCGGAGAACCGCTGATCGGTCTTTATCTGAAAGGCCAGGCGCAGGCAGGGGAAGCCGCCAGCGCACTTTCCTATGGAAGAAGCTATCTGTCCGTGATGATGGTCGGACTGATTCCTTTCTGTCTCACCAACGTATACGCCTCCACCCTGCGCGAGAGCGGCGAGACAATGCTGCCGATGAAAGCAGGAATCACCGCCGTGCTTATTAACCTTTGTCTGAACTATGTGCTTATTTTCGGGCATTTCGGCGCACCGGCGCTCGGCGTCACCGGCGCGGCGATCGCGACCGTCATCTCCCGCTTTGCGGAGTGCTTTATCGTTGTCGGCTGGACGCACCGCCACCGCGAGAAAAACCGCTATATCGTCGGACTTTACCATTCGCTGCGTATTCCGGCGAAGCTGACGCGCGACATGATCGTGAAGGGAACGCCGCTGCTTTTAAATGAGGCGCTCTGGTCCGGCGCGATGGCAATGCTGCTGCAGTGCTACTCGATCCGCGGTCTTTCGGTAATCGCGGCAATGAACATCAACAGCACCCTGTCAAATATCTTCAATATTGTATTTATCGCCATGGGAAACACCGTCTCTATCCTGGTCGGGCAGCTTCTCGGCGCAGGCAAGATCGAGGAGGCAAAGACGGCAGCCAGCCGCATGACTGTTTTTTCGGTGCTCTGCAGTCTGGCGACCGGGCTTCTGATGGCAGCCTTCCACGGCGTATTTCCGCAGTTTTACAATACCACGCCGGAAGTTCGCGAGCTTGCGAGCCAGTTTATCCTGGTGACGGCGCTGCTGATGTTTTTACCGGCGTTTACAAACGCCACCTACTTCACGCTGCGCTCCGGCGGCAAGACGCTGCTCACCTTTTTCTTTGACTGCTTCTACGTGTGGATCGTCAACATCCCGCTCGCCTACTGCCTGTGTCATTTTACCGACATCCCGGTGGTGCTGGTCTACCTGGCGGTGCAGGCGTCCGAGCTTCTTAAATGTATCATCGGCTTCGTGCTTGTCAAAAAGGGCATCTGGCTGAACACGATCGTAGACGAGTCATAATGCAGACTTCTCATATTTTACAAATAGCAATTAAGCAGGATTCTCCCGGAAGCCTCCGCTCCACGGAAAATCCTGCTTTTTCCATAATCTCTTTTGCTTTTGCAGCGCTGCTCTCTCCTTTAAGCTCCAGCAGCACGCCGCTTACCCGCGCCTGCTCTCCCCTGCCGCGCATCCAGCGCTGCATCAGCGCTGCATCCATGTAAACGCCCTCTTCCTTTACGATCGCCAAAAGCTGCGCCGGTTCCCCGGCAGCTTTTCCGGCGGCGTAGATTTCCGGCGTCTCCGCATTTCCGGGCGTCTGCGCCGCCTCTGTTTTCA
>CABRSG010000311.1 GCA_902473545.1 uncultured Lachnospiraceae bacterium
TGTGACGGCGCTGATGAAAGCGGTGCAGGATACCGTGGAGAAAAAATTTGGCGTCCGCCTGGAGCCGGAGGTAAAGCGGCTCGGGGAATTCTGATGATAAGAAATGCGCAGGCGGGTGAGGACTGCGGACAGCAGTGTGGATAAGGTTGCTGTGAACGGAGTGAACAGTAACTGGATAAGAGCTGCGAAGAGAGGGATACAATAGATGAGACTTGTGATTGTGACCGGCATGTCGGGGGCCGGAAAGGTAAGCGCATTGAAAATACTGGAGGATCTGGGATATTACTGTGTGGATAATCTCCCGATCGCACTGCTGCCGACGTTCGTGGATCTGGTGTACACACAGAGCACGGAGATTACAAAGGCGGCGATCGGTATCGACATCCGCAACGGAAACGGGCTGCAGGAGATCGGCGGTCATCTGGAGCAGATGGAGAAATCCGGTTATGCGTATGAGATACTGTTTATGGACGCCTCGGATCAGACGCTGATCAAGCGTTATAAAGAGACGCGGCGCGTGCATCCGATGACGGGCGACCGCCGCATCGATCAGGGCATCGAGGAGGAGCGCAGACAGCTCGCGTTTCTGAAAAAGAAGGCGGATTATATCATTGATACCAGCAAGCTGCTCATCCGCGAGCTGGTGCAGAAATTAAATCAGATTTTTGTACAGAACCAGGAATTTAAAAATATGGTGGTGACGATCCTGTCGTTCGGTTTTAAGTACGGGATTCCGGCGGACGCCGATCTGGTGTTCGACGTGCGTTTTCTGCCCAATCCCTATTATGTGGATGAATTAAAGAAGCAGACGGGCAATGATCTGCCGGTGCAGGAGTTTGTGATGAACTGCAGTCAGGCGGGCGTATTTCTTGAGAAGCTCACGGATATGGTGAAGTTTCTGATCCCCAATTATGTGCTGGAGGGGAAGAACTGTCTGGTGATCGGCGTGGGCTGTACGGGCGGCAAGCACCGCTCAGTGACAATCGCAAATAAGCTTTACGAACAGCTCGCGGACGAGACGGAGTATGGCGTTAAAATAGAACACAGGGATATCACACGGTAGGAGCTTATGGAGGGGAGAGCGCATGTCTTTTTCCGGAAACATCAAAGAAGAGCTTTCACGGCAGGTGCCGGGAGCGCGGCACTGCCGGATTGCGGAGATGGCGGCGATCATCAGTCTGTGCGGCGGCGTGTCGGTGTCGGCGAGCGAGCGGTTTTGTCTGAAGGTGCAAACGGAAAATCTTTCTGTTGCAAGAAAGTACTTTACATTATTGAAAAAAACATTTAATATAGTAGTTGAGATTTCCATCAGACAAAGCAGGGGGCGCAGCAGGAGCCGCGTGTACACGGTGTACGTGAAAAGACACGAGGATACGGTGCGTATTCTGCAGGCAGTGAAGCTGATGAAAGGAGACGGGCTGGACTATATGGGAGCGGAGGAAGCGCCCGATATCACGGACAGTCTGGTTATCCAGCAGACCTGCTGCAAACGCGCGTTTTTGCGCGGCGCGTTTCTGGTGGCGGGTTCTGTCAGCGATCCGCAGAAGTTTTATCACCTGGAATTCACGTGTACCAATGAGTACCGTGCCCGGCAGATACAATCTGTGCTGAAGGCGTTCGACCTGGAGGCAAGGATCATCCCACGCAAGAAATATTTTGTGGTATATTTAAAAGAGGGGGATCAGATCGTGGACGCGCTGAATGTTATGGAAGCTCACCAGGCACTCATGGAACTGGAAAATATCCGCATTTTAAAAGATATGCGAAACACGGTCAACCGAAAGGTGAACTGTGAGACCGCCAATATTCACAAGACGGTGAACGCAGCGGTAAAGCAGATTGAGGACATCAAGTATATTCGGGACACCACGGGATTCGGTGATCTATCGGAGAATCTGGCGCAGATGGCAGAGATCCGCTTAGCCAATCCAGACGCGACATTAAAGGAATTAGGTATGCTTTTGACTCCTCAGGTAGGAAAATCCGGTGTGAACCACCGGTTGAGAAAGCTCAGTGAGATAGCCAGTGAACTGAGAGATAATAAGGAGGAGAAACATTATGATTAAAAAACCTATTACGATTCAGATTGCAAATGGGCTGGAAGCAAGACCGGTTGCCCTTCTGGTGCAGGTAGCAAGTCAGTATGACAGCCAGATCCACGTGGAAGTAGAGGGCAAGCGCGTAAATGCAAAAAGCATCATGGGCATGATGACGCTTGGGCTTGAAACAGGAGAGAAAATCGTTGTTGAGGCGGAAGGAGCCGATGAAGAGGAAGCGATGAGCAACATCGAGAAATACCTCAGCACGCATTAGTATACAGACCTTACCTTGGCATGTTGATATACATAAAACAGGAACGTGAGAGAAGAGACACCGGGATTTTCCCGATGTCTCTTTTGGAATTGCCATGTATCCGAAGGAAACTCCATCAAAACTACATATTTGTGTGGTACACTCGCCGGAAAGAAAGGCTGCTCGCAGGAGGATGATATGTATCAGATTTTAGTGATTGAGGATGATGAGGATATCCGGAAGATTTTGAAGAATTTCCTGTGCGGGAATGGGTATGGCGTGATCCTGGCGGAGGACGGCGTGGACGGCATCACAAAATTTCATGAGTGTGCCTGCGACCTCATCCTGTTGGATGTGATGCTGCCGAAGATTGACGGTTTCGGAGTGCTGGAGCTGATCCGCCGGGAATCGGAAATCCCGGTAATACTGCTGACGGCGCTGGAGGAAGAGGCATACCAGATACGCGGGCTGGATCTGAAGGCGGACGATTATATTACAAAGCCCTTTTCCGTGCCGGTGCTGCTGCGAAAGATTGCGGCGGTGCTGCGCCGCTCGCACAGGGACGCCGGAAACGCGGAGATTTTTTATAAAAATATGCGGCTTGATCCGGCGGGACGACGCGTGTACGTCGCGG
>CABRSG010000312.1 GCA_902473545.1 uncultured Lachnospiraceae bacterium
CGATCAGATCGGACCGGTCGCGAAGGATGTGAGCGACTGCGCGGCGATCCTGGAGGCGATCGCTTCTTACGATAAAAAAGACAGCACTTCGCTTAAACGTGACGACTGTGATTTTACAACGGCGCTGACGGACAATGTGAAGGGCATGAAAATCGGTATCCCGCGCGATTATTTCGGCAGCGGGCTGAATGAAGAGGTGAAGCGTGCGATCCTGGCGGCGGCAGACGTGCTGCGGGAAAAGGGAGCCGAGGTGGAGGAATTTGATCTGAGCCTTGTGGAATATGCGATCCCGGCATACTACACGATCGCATCGGCGGAGGCAAGCTCCAATCTTTCGCGCTTCGACGGCATCAAGTACGGGTACCGCGCAAAGGAGTATGAGGGACTGCATCAGATGTATAAAAAGAGCCGTTCGGAGGGCTTCGGACCGGAGGTAAAGCGCCGCATTATGCTCGGCTCCTTCGTGCTCAGCTCCGGTTATTACGACGCATATTATTTAAAAGCGCTGCGCACAAAGGCGCTGATCAAACAGGCGTTTGATAAGGCGTTTGCAAAATACGATGTGATATTAGGACCGGCGGCGCCCTCGACAGCGCCAAAGCTGGGAGAGAGCCTGTCCGATCCGCTGCAGATGTATCTCGGCGATATTTACACGATCTCGGCAAATCTTGCCGGTATACCGGGCATCAGTGTGCCCTGCGGAAAGAACAGCAAAGGTTTGCCGATCGGGATGCAGCTTCTCGGCGACTGCTTCCAGGAGAAGAAGATTCTCCGGGCGGCTTACAGCTTTGAGTGCAGCCGCACTTACGAGGCGCCGGCGCTTGCGGGAAAGGCGGTGGAGTAAATGGGAAAACAATATGAGACAGTCATTGGTCTGGAGGTTCATGTGGAGCTTGCGACAAAGACGAAGATTTTCTGCGGCTGCTCCACGCAGTTCGGCGGTGCTCCGAATACGCACACCTGTCCGGTCTGCACCGGGATGCCCGGCTCGCTTCCGGTGTTAAATAAGCAGGTGGTAGAGTACGCGCTCGCCGTTGGTCTTGCGACAAACTGTCAGATCAACCAGCACTGTAAATTTGACCGCAAAAACTATTTTTACCCGGACAATCCGCAGAATTATCAGATTTCGCAGCTTTACCTGCCGATCTGTCATGACGGCGGGATCGAGATTGAGACGGAGGCTGGCAAAAAAATTGTCGGCCTCCACGAGATCCACATGGAGGAGGATGCCGGAAAGCTTATTCACGACGAATGGGAGGACTGCTCCCTGGTGGACTTCAACCGCAGCGGCGTGCCGCTGATCGAGATCGTCTCGGAGCCGGATATGCGCAGTGCGGACGAGGTAATTGCCTATCTCGATAAGCTGCGCCTGATCATCCAGTATCTGGGGGCTTCCGACTGCAAGCTGCAGGAGGGTTCCATGCGTGCGGATGTCAACCTCTCGGTGCGCGAGGCGGGGGCGGAGAAATTCGGTACCCGCACGGAGATGAAGAATCTGAACTCCTTTAAGGCGATCGCCCGCGCGATCGAGAATGAGCGGGAGCGTCAGATCGACCTTATCGAGGCTGGCAGAGAGGTAGTGCAGGAGACGCGCCGCTGGGACGATACGAAGGAGTATTCCTATGCGATGCGCTCTAAGGAGGACGCGCAGGACTACCGCTATTTCCCGGATCCCGATCTGACACCGGTGTATATCAGCGACGAGTGGATCGCGCGCGTGCGCGCCGCACAGCCGGAGCTGCGCACAGAAAAGCTGCAGCGCTATAGGGAGGAATTTGCGATCCCGGACTATGATGCGGGCATCCTTACCTCATCGAAGCGCCTTGCGGATCTTTTTGAGGAGGCGACGGCGATCTGCAAAAAGCCGAAGAAGGTCTCCAACTGGCTGATGGGCGAGACGCTCCGCCTGTTAAAGGAGCGCGGGCAGGAGCCGGAGGAGCTGCGCTTTTCGCCGGAGAATCTGGCGAAGCTGGTAAATCTTGCGGATGCGGGCGCTGTGAACAACCAGGTAGCAAAAGAGGTTTTTGAAAAAATCTTCACGGACGACATTGATCCGGAGAAATATGTGGAGGAGCATGGGCTGAAAACTGTCAGCGACGAGGGCGCGCTCAGAAGCGTCGTCGAGGCGGTGATCGCGGCAAATCCGCAGTCTGTGGCGGACTATAAGGGCGGCAAGGAGAAGGCGATCGGCTTCCTTGTCGGGCAGACGATGAAGGCGATGAAGGGGAAAGCGGACCCGGGAGCCGTCAATAAAATGCTGAAGGAAATATTATCCAGATAAGACAGGGCTTGTTTTTTTGCAGAAGAGCAGATATACTATCTTGTGAGAAAGGGGAACTTTCATGAAGAGAAGTATATCTGTTTTTGTGTTAATGATGACGCTGGCTGTTATGACCGGATGCAGCCGTGCGACGATGAACGCACAGATTGCGGAAAGCATCGGCACGCTTGGCCAATATGAGAATAATGAGCCGGTGGAGACGCCGAAGATGAAGGCGCAGCGTGAAATACAGGAGCAAAAAGAGGCGGCCGAGGAGGATGTGACAGGACATCTTAATACGGCGGCGCGCCTGGCTGCCTCCTACGATTATACAGCGGCGCTGGAGGAAATCGCGAAGATCAGCGAAGAACATGCGGAAGACGACCGTGTGATCAGCGCAAAGATCGAGTATCAGCGTCTGCTCGGACAGATGGTGGAGTACGGCGGAGATATCGCGCATTTTTCGGTGAAGACGCTGGTGGCGGATCCGTCGCGCGCATTTGACGGAGATGATATGTCCGCCTATTATAATAACTGGACGTTGACAGTGGATGAGTTTAAGGCGATCCTGCAGTCGCTTTACGACCGCGGATATGTGCTGATGGATGTTCACGAGAAGGTGGTGGATATCGAAAATGAGGACGGGACGACCAGC
>CABRSG010000313.1 GCA_902473545.1 uncultured Lachnospiraceae bacterium
CCCCTGCCTCGAGAGCATCCAGAATCTTCTTCCAGGTGATTCTGTTATCCTTGTTGATCAGTCCAACCGCGATGGCGATGAAAATAGCCACAGAGGCGGAGAACTGCATCGTGAAAGTATTGGTGGACACCAGTACAACCAGCACAACCAGCGGAGCCAGAAGATAGATCTTCTTCATAAGAGGACCAAACTTCGGCAGTTCATCGCGCGGGATTCCCTTGAGTCCCAGTTTCTGTGCTTCCAGATGCACTGCAATATAAATACCGGTAAAGTAGAGCACTGCCGGCAGGATTGCCTTTAAGGCAACCTGGCTGTAGGGCACGCCCATATACTCTGCCATCAGGAACGCAGCAGCACCCATGATAGGCGGCATGATCTGTCCGCCGGTGGAGGAGGCTGCCTCTACGGCGCCGGCAAATTCCGGCTTGTAGCCGCATTTTTTCATCATCGGGATCGTCACGGAACCGGTCGTCACCGTGTTGCCTACGGAAGAACCGGAAACCATACCGCACAGAGCGGAGGAAATAACCGCAACTTTCGCGGGTCCGCCTGCGGAAGATCCACAAAGACTGTTTGCAAGGTCAATAAAGAAGTTGGAAATTCCTGTTCTCTCCAGGAACGCTCCAAATATGATAAATACAACGATATATTTCGCACATACATTGATCGGCGTATTCATAACGCCGGTGGTGGTATAGAACAGGTCGTATATCACCTTTCCGAAACGGACAGTGGAAAACGTATACACCAGCAGCGCGCCGACCACACAGAGGATCGGAATACCTACGCAGCGCCGGCAAAGTTCCATTAAAGATAACACCGCAATAATTGCGATAAAGACCATAACCGGGTCTCTGGTGACGCGGGTTGCCATTTTAATGATGTCCTGTGCATTCCAGGCGAAGTAGAAAAACGGCAGTGCACCGGCAGCCATAAAGATAATGTCGTACCAGGGCAGATAATTCGCCCTCGTGACGCCTTTTTTAATCGGATAGTTCAGATATCCCAGAATCAGAATCGTGCCGAGGAATATGGTTAAACGCACCTCCGGCAGCGCGGTACTGAACAGCGTAACGTAGATGCTGTACAAGGAAAAAAGTATGGAACACCAACGGACGATGACCCCTGGCTTGCCTTCCCATACACGCGTATTGGACTCTCTGTCATATTTTTTCATGACAGCTTCCACGTCCTCCGCTGTACCTACATCCACATTCTGATTCAACTCAGACTCCAAAATCTTGTCATCCTTCATTGATTTCTCCTCTCCCTCAAAAAACTCTGTCGTAAATTAACCCTTTAAATTTCCCTGTGAAGTAAAAACTGCGGCGGGCATTTGCCCACCGCAGCCCCTAGTTGAGAAAAATCAAATTACTTTGTGGGAACCTCGATGCCCTTCTCCGCAAAGTACTTAGCAGCACCCGGATGATACGGAACTGCCGTTACGGATGTAGCATACTCCAGGCTAAGCTCTGCTCCCTTTGCGTGAGCGGCTGTGATGGAGTCTAAGTTCTCAAATACGCCGTAGCAGAAGTTGTAAACGTCAGCCTCGGAAACGTCGTCATTAGCGATAACAACAGCGCCGACTGCAACCGTCTGAATATCTTCCTCGGTTCCGTATGCGGATGCCGGGATGGTGTTCGGGCTGTAGTACGGGGATGCCTCGATCAGAGCGTTCATGTGCTCCTCATCAATGCTTACAAGATATACGTCCTTGGTTGCTGCCAGGGAAGTGATAGCGGTCGTCGGAGCGCCTGCTACTACGAACGCTGCGTCGATCTTGCCGTCCTGTAATGCCTCTGCACTGTCTCCGAAGGACTGATAGGTCGGGTTGATGTCAGTTTCAACATTCAGTCCGTAAGCGCCAAGCACGTCAACTGCGTTGTAGAACACGCCGGATCCTGCTGCGCCGACAGATACGTTCTTGCCAGCCAGGTCAGCTACGCTCTTGATCTCGGGATCAAGGGTAACGATCTGTACCTGCTCCATGTAAAGAGCTGCAACGGTGGAGAAGCTGTCAACCTTACCGTACTCCTCAAAGAGGTTGGTTCCGTTGTAAGCGTATGCCATAACGTCGGACTGTACGAAGCCGAGCTGGGCATCGCCCATATCCATAGCCTCGATGTTGGCCTGGGAACCGCCGGATGTGATGGCTGTTACCGTGGTGCTGGTGGTCTCGCCGATCTTACCTGCGATTACGCCGCCGAATCCATAATATGTACCCTGGTCGCCGCCGGTGGTGAAGTTAAGGCTTGTGCCGCCCTCCATGCCTCCGGATACGGAAGCCTCTGCTTCGGGAGCTTCCGCTTCCTCTCCTGCAGCCTCAGTTGCAGCTTCGGTCGCAGCCTCAGTTGCGGCCTCTGTCGCTGTCTCCGTGCTGGATGTGCATCCTGCTAAAAGAGCTCCTGTTACCATAACTGCGGAGAGCATTAATGCAAGTTTCTTTCTCATAACTAAATTCCTCCCTTTCTGTTTAGTCATATGCAGTTTTCTCTTTGACTAATATTTGTCAATCAAAGATGTATAAACCACTGTGTAGAGTATACAATAGTTTCGGAAAAATTGCAATAAAAAACCATTTTATTTCCAAATTATGTTTATTTCAACGTATTATTACAATCTTCATAGCCCCACTATTATTTTTCTAATTAAACTACGTTAAAATTATGTTAAGTCATTCCATTCACCAAAACAGCGCCGTTTCACTGCACCGTCTTCACCAGAATCAGACGGTCGCCGGGCATGAGAGCGTCGGAGCTCAGACCGTTGGCCTCCATGACGGCCTCCACCGTGGTGTGGAATTTCTTGGCTATTTTCCAGAGACTGTCTCCGGGCTGCACGATATAGCCCACGATGCCGGGCATGGACTCCAGCCGCTCCAGATCGGCAGGCTCGGAGCGCACGCCCTGGATC
>CABRSG010000314.1 GCA_902473545.1 uncultured Lachnospiraceae bacterium
GGGGAGAGCCACAGCGCTTTTGTGAGAAATGAGATAAAAAAGTAAAAAAAGAAGTATTATACAAAACAGTCAGGAAAATGTATCGGCGAAAAAAATGTTGCAGGATAGTTTATTTTCGTGTAATATGAAAAGGAATTCTGGGAGTTCCTGCCGACACCGGTTACGAAAATGTACCGCAACCGGTGTCTTTGCATATGAGGAGGTGCTGTTTATGCAGGATGTTGAAATGACAAGTATAGAGGATTTAAAGTGTGACTGGAGCAAGCTTGAGAGAGAGCTGCTCAACGGACACCGCATCGACCCGAACCTTTATGTGGAGTACGATGTAAAGCGCGGTCTGCGTGATTCCGCCGGTAAGGGCGTGCTCACCGGTCTGACGGAGATTTCTGATGTGGTTGCCTATGATCTGGTCGGCGGCCGGCAGATTCCGGCGGAGGGTGCGCTGTATTATCAGGGAATTAATGTTTACGATATCGTAAACGGACTGCAGGGGCGCAAGTATGGCTTTGAGGAGACGGTCTATCTGCTGATCTTCGGCAAACTGCCGACGCAGCAGGAGCTGAGAACATTTCTTAATATGATGCAGGAGATGCAGGAGCTGGGGAGTCGTTTCGTGCGCGATGTGGTTATGAAGGCATCCAATGACAATATGATGAATGCAATGCAGCGCTGCGTACTGACCTTATATACCTACGATGAAAATCCGGAGGATATTTCCGTGAGAAATGTTCTGCGCCAGTGCCTGGAGCTTATCGCGAAGCTTCCGCTGATCGCGGTCTATTCCTATCATGCATATCGCCACTTCCGCAAGGATGATACGCTGCTGATCCGCAATCCGGAAAAGGAGCTGTCGCTGGCGGAAAATATCCTGCTGATGCTGCGTCCGAGCGGCGAGTATACAGAGCTGGAGGCGAAGGTACTTGATATCGCGCTTATCCTCCATGCAGAGCACGGCGGTGGAAATAACTCCACCTTTACGACGCATGTTGTCACATCCTCCGGCACCGATACCTACTCTTCCGTGGCGGCGTCCATCGGCTCGCTGAAGGGACCGCGTCACGGCGGTGCAAACCTCAAGGTACAGAATATGTTCGCAGATATCAAGGCGCATATCTCCGACTGGACAAACGAGGAGGAGGTCGCTGCCTATCTGAAAAAGATACTGAATAAGGAAGCCTTCGACCATTCCGGTTTGATTTACGGTATGGGACATGCCGTTTATACGCTGTCCGACCCGCGTGAGGTTATTTTAAAACGCTATGCGAAGGATCTAGCGCAGGAAAAGGGCATGATGGAAGAATTTGCGCTTTATGAGCTGGTGGAGCGTCTTGCAGGGCAGCTCATCATGGAGCAGCGCAAGCTTTTCAAAAATGTCTGCGCGAATGTCGATTTCTACAGCGGTTTCGTGTATGCGATGCTCGGCATCCCGCAGGAGCTGTTTACGCCGATCTTTGCGATCGCGCGTATGCCTGGCTGGAGCGCGCACCGCTTAGAGGAGCTGATCAGCGCCAACAAGATCATTCGTCCGGCGTACAAATATGTTGGAGAGCACACGGATTTTGTGGCAGTGGAGGACAGGATATAATTGCAGCCTCCACCAAAAATACGTTTTGTGTATCCTGAAACGGATGAAGGCTATGATGACGGATCGTCAAACAAATATCAAAGTTGACAATGGTTTCCCACTGTGATAAGGTAATAGGGTAAATTAAATATGTGCAGGTTGATATAGCCGGGAGAAAGGCGCGCCTTCCCGAAGGAGTAACACTTACAGGGGTTCGGTGTTCTGGCAGCAGAGCATACCGGACGGGACCGGATATGGACTGCACTCTGGAGAATCCCACGAAGGGGTGGGTGCCGAAGGTGCAAAGCGCATTGCGCGAATCTCTCAGGCGAAAGGACAGAGAATGCGATCAAATGATTGGTCTTATTTGAGTGTTTCAGACGGGAGAAGCTGTTTCTTCCGTCTTTTTTTGTTTCCATGGAAAGGAGTTTTCTGATAACTGCTTTCCATGAAAATAAAAGCGGAGGGGCATTTTTGGCAGACACCAGAGGGAATTTTCCGGGGAGGATTATGAAAAAGAGAGGGAGAAAGTATTATGATTGAAACGATTACCAATGTGAACAGTTTTGTAAACGGCATCGTCTGGGGATGGCCGGCGCTGATACTTCTGGGATTTGTTGGTGTTCTGATGACCTTTATGACAAAGTTTTTCCAGTTGTCCCATTTCGGGCACTGGATCAAACACACCATCGGCGCAATTTTCGGCGATGAGCATGTGAGAAAGCACACGCAGGATCACTCAATATCGCAGTTTCAGTCGCTGTGTACGGCGCTGGCGGCAACGGTCGGTACCGGTAATATTGTCGGCGTGGCCGGCGCGATCGCAGTCGGCGGACCGGGCGCGGTGTTCTGGATGTGGCTGATCGCCTTTTTCGGGATGATGACGAACTATTCGGAGAATGTTCTTGGTATTCTGTACAGAAGGAAAAACTCGAAGGGCGAATGGGCAGGCGGCGCGATGTATTATCTGCGCGACGGTCTGGGAAGCAAAAAGGGCTGCAAGACGATCGGTACGGTTCTCGCTGTTCTGTTCTCCTGCTTCTGCCTGCTTGCCTCCTTCGGCATTGGCAACATGAGCCAGGTAAACAGTATGGTTATGAACGTATACACTGCGTTTAATGTTCCGCAGATCGTAACAGGTATCATTTTATTTATAGCTGTGGCCGCGGTGATCCTTGGCGGTTTGAAGCGTATCGCATCTATCACAGAGAAAATCGTACCGTTTATGGTAATTGCATATCTGGTGGGCACGGTTGTGATCATCTGTATGCATGCAAGCGTGATCCCGGCGGTATTTGTTTCTATTTTCAAGGGAGCGTTTGCGCTGAAATCAGCGGCAGGCGGTGTA
>CABRSG010000315.1 GCA_902473545.1 uncultured Lachnospiraceae bacterium
TAGCCAAACGCTCTATCCAGCTGAGCTAAACGCACATGTTTTTGTTTTGTTCGTTCCGAACAGGATATATTCTAACGCGGTTTGCAGGAATTGTCAATAGATAATTTGAAAAAATTTAAGTTTTTTTGTTCTTCGGATGTCGTTGAGGCGTCCGGGGAGATTTGATGATGGAAAGGAAGAGAAGAATGGGAATGAATCAGATGCCGGCGGCAAACCGGATACACATTGGTTTTTTTGGACGGCGCAATGCGGGAAAATCAAGCGTGGTAAACGCAGTAACGAATCAGGAGCTCGCGGTTGTCTCCGAGGTACGCGGAACGACGACCGATCCGGTCAGCAAGACGATGGAACTTCTGCCGATGGGGCCCGTCGTGATTATTGATACGCCGGGCTACGACGATGAGGGGAGTCTTGGCGAGCTGCGTGTGCGAAAAACAAAACAGGTGCTCAACAGGACCGATGTAGCAGTGCTGGTGGTGGATGCGCTGGCAGGCCTTACGGAGGTGGAGCGGGAGCTTACGGAAATTTTTGAGAAAAAAGAGATTCCCTATATCATCGCGTACAACAAAGCTGATCTTTTGAAAGAAGTGCCGGAGGCGGGGAGCCGGGAAATCTATATCAGTGCTCTGGAAAAGACAAATATCTATGAGCTGAAGGAGAAGATAGCTGTGATTTCCCGGACGCAGGAGAGCGAAAAGCATCTGGCAGGCGATCTGGTAAAACCGAATGATTTCGTGGTGCTTGTCACGCCGATCGACAGCGCGGCGCCGAAGGGACGACTGATCCTGCCGCAGCAGCAGACCATCCGCGATCTCCTGGAATGTGGAGCGGTTTCGGTGGTGATACGGGAAACGGAGCTGAAGGCGACGCTTGCCGGGCTTGGAAAAAAGCCGGCGCTGGTCATCACGGACAGCCAGGCGTTTGCAAAGGTTTCCGCGGAGACGCCCGCGGATATTCCGCTGACGTCCTTCTCCATTCTGATGGCGCGCTATAAGGGAACGCTGGAGACGTCCGTGCAGGGGGCGGCGCAGATTTCGCAGCTTCAGGAGGGTGATGCAGTGTTGATCGCGGAGGGCTGCACGCATCATCGCCAGTGCGAGGACATTGGAACGGTGAAGCTTCCAAGGTGGCTGCGGGAATTCACCGGGAAGAATTTGCGGCTTTCCGTTACCTCCGGGACAGAATTTCCGGAAGATTTGTCATCATATCGGTTGATTATTCACTGCGGAGGGTGTATGCTAAATGAGCGGGAAATGCGATACCGCATACAGACCGCGCTGGATGCGTGCGTGCCTGTCACGAATTACGGCACGGCGATTGCCTATATGAACGGCATTCTAAAGAGAAGTCTGGCGATTCTGCCGGACATTCAAAAATTAATTTAAGCGAGGAAACGTAACATGACAAACACGAAACAGGAAGAATTAAAGAAACTACTGGTATCTGCTGATTTCAAAGAGGAGAGCTATGAGAGCGTGCCGACGCAGGAGCTGATCATTCTGAAAAATTCAGCGATGTCTATGAAAGAAAAAAATGTGAAAGTACAGCAGGCAGCGCTGTTTTTCACGAAACGGGAAGAGTTTTTCTATCATCTTGTATTGCGCCGTCTGCAGAAAATAGAAGTAATTTATACCTTGTTTACCAAAGCAACCAATTTGCCGTATGTATACTGCGACCCGGATACCTGCAACGATCAGGTATGGATTTTCAGCGAGGAATCCTTTGCGAAGAAGAGCGCCTTAAAGGAAATGCAGAATAAGCGTGAGCTTCTGGTGGTGAAGCTGGAGAACAAGCAGTTCCTTTCCTTTTACATGAGCCTGTACGCGATGGGCGTAAACGAGCTTCTGCTGGATGGCTGTGTGAATAAGCTGGCGGTTGAGCTGGAGACGCTTGTGCGCCAGCCGGAATATTCCAAGCTGCCGCCGGAAAAACAGCCGGTTTCCAATCCGGAGCTGCAGCTCACTGCGATTTATTTCGCACAGGAGCGCAACATGCCGGAGGAATCGCGCGATAACGGCAATCTGCGCGACCTGGAGGAGGAAATGCTGGTAAATCTGCACAGAGGAAAGCTGCTGATGCCGGTACAGGTGCCGGAGGAGAGCGGGGAAAAGGTGCAGGTGCAGGATATGAAGCTGCCGCTTCTGAAGCTGCCGAACGGGAACGCCTATCATCCGATCTGCACGGACCCGAACGAGTTCCAGAAATTTAACCGGAAAAATGAATTCCGCGCAATCACAGTCGACTGCGCGAAGCTCAATCAGATGATTGGAAAAAATGAGGAAGTGAAGGGCATTATTCTGAACCCGGCAAGCGTCCGCCTTGCAGTCCCGAAGGAGAAGCTGGGCTAGGGTTACTGTTCACAGTAACGGGCTAGGCGCGCAGGATCCGCTCCGGCCAGCCGGAGATGTTTCCGTTCAGAATGGCGGAGAACATGCGCTCCTTGACGCCCGGAAAATCCAGGTTCAGCTGGCGCAGAAGATTTTTGGCATATTCACGCTTCGTATAACCATCTGCCGGACAGTTGCTTTTTACAACCGGCAGATGGTATTTATTCTGAAAACCGATCACGTCTGCTTCCGGGACAAACATCAGCGGGCGGATGACCGTCAGATCCATGCGATCGAGATAGGTGCGCGGCGAGAAAGAGTGGAAGCGTCCCTCGAAGATCAGAGAGAGCAGCATGGTCTCGATGATGTCGTCTTTGTGGTGCGCATACGCCACCTTGTTGCAGCCGCGGCTCTTAATGACGTCGTTGAGCGCGCCCTTGCGCATCTTTGCGCAGAGCGAGCAGGGGTTGCTTTCCTTTCGCTGCTCGAAAATAATGGAGGCAATCTCCGTCTTTACGACTGTGTAGGAAACCGCGAGCTCCCGGCAGAGTGTTTCGATGGCGGCAG
>CABRSG010000316.1 GCA_902473545.1 uncultured Lachnospiraceae bacterium
CAGCCTGTCGTAGCTGTCCTCTCTCTGGCTTCCGCCAATGATCTCGCCGATGCCCGGAACGAGACAGTCCATCGCAGCGACCGTCTTTCCGTCGTCGTTCAGCTTCATATAAAATGCTTTGATCTCCTTCGGATAATCCGTCACAAATACCGGGCGCTTAAACACCTGCTCAGTGAGGTAGCGCTCGTGCTCGGTCTGCAGGTCGCAGCCCCAGCTCACCTTGTATTCAAACTTGTCGTTATTCTTCTCCAGGATCCCGATCGCCTCTGTGTAGGTGACATGTCCGAACTCGGAGTTTACCACACCGTTCAGACGCTCGATCAGCCCCTTGTCCACAAAGGAATTGAAGAACTGAATCTCCTCCGGCGCATTTTCCATGACATAGCGGATGACGTATTTCAGCATATCCTCCGCAAGGATCATGTCATCCTTCAGATCTGCAAAAGCAATCTCCGGCTCGATCATCCAGAACTCCGCCGCATGACGGGAGGTGTTGGAGTTTTCTGCACGGAAAGTCGGTCCGAAGGTGTAGATATTGCGGAACGCCTGCGCATACATCTCTCCGTTGAGCTGTCCGCTCACCGTCAGATTCGTCTGTTTTCCGAAAAAGTCTTTTGTATAGTCAATCTTACCGTCTGCCGTTCTCGGCGGATTCTCAAGATCCAGCGTTGTCACCTGGAACATCTCTCCGGCGCCCTCGCAGTCGCTTCCCGTAATGAGCGGCGTGTGTACATAGACAAAATCGCGCTCCTGGAAGAATTTATGGATAGCGTACGCTGTCAGCGAACGCACACGAAAGGTCGCCTGAAACATATTGGTGCGCGGACGCAAATGCGAGATCGTGCGCAGAAACTCTACGCTGTGGCGCTTTTTCTGAAGCGGATAGTCGGGCGCGGAACCACCCTCCACCGTCACCTCATCCGCCTGGATCTCAAACGGCTGCTTTGCCTGCGGCGTCGCGACCAGCGTGCCCTTTACAATGACTGCCGCGCCGACATTCAGCCTGCAGACTTCCGGAAAGTTGTCCATCTTATCGTGGAATACGATCTGCAGCGTCTCAAAAAAGGTGCCGTCATGAAGCACAAGGAACCCAAAGGTCTTGGAATCGCGCACGCTGCGCACCCATCCGCCCACGGTGATCTCCCTGTCCAGATATGCCTCTCTGTTTCTGTATATCTCTCTTACTGTTACTAAATCCATGTCTGTGTTCTCCTATATCCTTAATTAGCAGCTAATGCATTCATGTTTTATTGTACCAAAAAGGGGCGAAGGTGTAAAGACCATTCCAATCCGCGTAAGATGTTTTTAAGCCTTAAGCCCCGCGATCCTTTTCAAAACCTTTTCATCCACCTGATACGGACAATTTTTCAGTTTCGCTTCATTTTTCAGCAATCCCTCTGCCGTCCGCACCAAAAGGCTTTCCGGGATTTCAACGCAGCGGCAGACCTTCCCGAAAAATACTTCAAAATCCTCCACGCTGCAAAAGCCTGCCGTCTCCAGTACATATCTGTGATCCGCTTCTTCTGCCTCACGCAGATATCCGCCGAGGAAGTAACCGACAGCAACGCCGTGCGGCAGGTTTAATTCGCAGGTCAGCGGATAGCTAAGCCCATGCGGAAGCGATGTGCCTGTATGACAGATTGCCATTCCCGCCATTGTGGACGCATTTAAAAGATTCCGGTAATCTTCTCTTTCCGGCTTACGTTTCCCTGTCAGCACTTCTCTGCTTTTTTTCCACATCTGCAGGCCTGCCGCCGCACACATGCGGCTGTAGTCCGTCGCATTTGTGTTGATATAGCTTTCCGCGAGGTGCGCAAACGCATCTACCGCGGTATTACAAAGCACCGCCCGGGGCGCTGATGCCAGATATTTC
This sequence comes from uncultured Lachnospiraceae bacterium, assembly GCA_902473545.1. GTDB lineage: Bacteria > Bacillota > Clostridia > Lachnospirales > Lachnospiraceae > Marvinbryantia. Next base: position 1,874 of record CABRSG010000316.1, read on the forward strand.
GCGTCCAGCAGTGCCAGAGTCGGAAAAATCTTGTGCGGTATTGATCCTTTTATGCCCTTGTCGCGGCGCGTCAGCACCGAAACTGCCGTCACCTCCGAACCCGTGCCGCAGGTCGTCGGAACCTCTGCAACCGGAAGCGCTGCTGAATCCACGCCTTTTTCATAGAGATAAGAAGCATCCGCTTCCCGGTGACGCATCATCAGAGCTGCCGCTTTTGCAGCATCCATCGCCGAACCGCCGCCAATCCCGACCACAAAATCCGCCTGCCCGCGCAATCCCATCTCGCGGGCATTCATCACGGTATCCACCGATGGATTTTCCTCCACCTCGTCAAACAGAATCCAGGACACGCCCTCCGCTTCCAATGCGCTCTGAACGTCCGCAAGCGCGCCGTTCTTCCTTGCAGAATGCTTTCCCGTCATGATCAGCGCCGTTTTTCCACACTTTGCCAGGTCTTTTTTATGATTTTCCACACAATTTTCTTCCTCATAAACCTTCACGGGCATGTAAAATTGCATATCCCCTGCTCCTTTCGCGAAAACCGCTCAGCTTTCAAATACGGCAGCCGCTTCCTCCAGATATTCCGTCACCGGAAGATGCTGCGGGCAGACGCCCTCGCATTGCCCGCACTTCACACAGGCAGACGCCGCGCCGCTTTCCTTCACGGTATTTTTATAGTTTGCAGTCGCCTTTTCACTCTTTCCATAGAGGCGCACCTGATTTACACACTTAAAGATATCCGGAATCTTAATCTGCTGCGGACATCCCTCCACGCAATAGCGGCAGGCAGTGCAGCTGATGGTCGGAACAGAACGGATTGCCTTTACAGTCTCCTGTACAGCCTCCATTTCTTGCCCGGAGAGCGGCTGGAAATCAGACATGGTCTGCAAATTGTCCTCCATCTGGCCCTGGTCAGACATACCGCTGAGGACTGCCATCACATTGTCAAGCGATGCGCAGAAACGGATACCCCAGGAAGCGAGCGACGCCTGCGGCCTGCACTCTTTCAGAATC
>CABRSG010000317.1 GCA_902473545.1 uncultured Lachnospiraceae bacterium
TGGTGGGGCGGCACGGACCGCGGCTGCATCGAGGCTCCGCATCTCACCAAGAGGAACGGAAAGTATTATCTGATGTGCGCGGAGGGCGGTACCGGGTATAATCACTGTGTGACAATGGGACGTGCGGAAAATGTCTGGGGACCCTATGAGCGCGATCCGAAGAATCCGATTGTCACAAGCGTGCCGGGCGATTCCTACGAGCGCCACGACCCCGATCATTTGAAGCCGAAGTATTACAACCCCGACTCCGTTCTGCAAAAATCCGGTCATGGAAGCTATGTGGAGCTGCCGACCGGCGAGGTCTATCTGGTGCATTTGACGGCAAGACCGTTTGTGCCGGAGCTGCGCTGCACGCTCGGACGCGAGACAGCGATCCAGAAAATGATGTGGACGGACGACGGCTGGCTGCGCATGGCGGACGGCGGAAATCTTGCGCAGTCTGAGACACCGGAGAGCAGCCTGTCTCCGTGTGAGCTGCCGCAGACGCCTGATTTTGACGACTTCGACAGCGGCACGCTCGGAAATTTCTACTATGCGCCGCGTCAGATGCCGCAGCGCTTTGCCGATGTGACGAGCAGACCTGGCTGGGTGCGCCTGCGCGGGCAGGAGTCGCGCACCTCGCTTAACAAAGTGAGTGTCCTTGTGCGCAAGCTGACCAGCGTTTACGCGCGCATCACGACGAAGATGGAATTTCAGCCGGAGGTGCATCAGCACAGCGCCGGGCTGATTTTGTATTATGATAATATGAATTATGTCAATCTGCGCAAATATTACAGCGAAACGCTCGGGCAGAGCGCCCTGTCTGTCCTGCAGATGGAAAACGGGGAGAAAATGGAATTCCTCAACACCCGTATCCCGGTGGAGGATGTGCCCGTCTATCTGCGGCTCAATATCAGGGGACGAAAATCCTGGTTCGAGTGGAGCTATGACGGAGAGAGCTATACCCGCATCGGAATGACCTTCGACACTACAAAATACTCCGATGAATATTGCAAATACGGCGAATTCACCGGAGCGATGGTCGGCATCACCTGCGCTGACAAGGTGCGGCATAAGCAGTGTGCGGACTTTGACTTTTTTGAGTATAAGGCAGAGCCGGGGAAGATGGTGGATTAATCGGAAAGGGGTTGTGCTGAACCGCAAAAAAATGATATGATAAATGCCAGAGAACAATTTCGAAAGGAGCAATTTTGAATGGAACTTTTCATGAGAAAGGACGTCCCGGAGGAGCTGACCTGGGATTTGTCTGCAATTTATGATACGGAAACAGCGCTGGAGACAGATAAGAAGCGCGTGGATGAGCTGAGCCGCCTTCTGGAGGAGAAATATAAAGGAAAGCTGACGGATGCGCAGGCGATCAGCGCCTGCCTGACAGAGGTGCAGGAGCTTTATGAGAAGGTGGGGCTGCTTGCGAATTACGCGGAGCTGGCTGTCTCGGTGGATTATTATGACGCGCACAACCAGGCACTCGGTGAAAGGATCAACACGCTGGTCGCGGAGGTGTTCAGCCGCATCAGCTTTATCGAGAGCGAGATCCTGATGCAGGATGAGTGCACGATCGGGGAGGCGATCGCGCTCGGAAAGGGAAGCGCCTGCTATCTGCGCGGTCTGCTCCGCAAAAAGCCGCATCAGCTTGCGCCGGAGACGGAGCGGGTTCTGGCGGCGATGCGGCCGGTGTTTGGCGCGCCCTACCAGACTTACAATATGGCGAAGCTTGCGGACATGCGGTTTGATCCCTTCAAGGTGGGCGACGAGGAATTTCCGCTTGGATATTCGCTGTTTGAGGATGCTTACGAATATGAACCGCGCACGGAGGTTCGGCGCGCCGCTTTCCGGGCGTTCTCGGATAAGATTCGTCAGTATGAAAATGTGACGGCGGCTGCCTATCAGTCTCAGGTGCAGTCGGAAAAGATCATGGCGAAGCTGCGCGGCTTTGATTCTGTGTTTGACAGCCTGCTGTTTGAGCAGGAGGTCAGCCGCGAGATGTACGACCGTCAGCTCGATTTAATTATGGAAAGGCTGGCGCCGCATATGCGCAGATACGCAAAGCTGCTGCAGAAGGTCTACGGGCTGGAGCGCATGACGTCGGCGGATTTAAAGCTGAGCGTCGATCCTGATTATGTGCCGTCGGTTACGATCGAGGAGTCGAAGGAATATATTGAAAAAGGTCTGGCGATCCTCGGCGAGGATTACGTGGAGATGATACGCACCGCCTACCGCGAGCGCTGGGTGGATTTTGCGCAGAACCAGGGAAAGAGTACAGGCGGCTTCTGCGCAAGTCCGTACGGCTCACACTCCTTTATCCTGCTGAGCTGGCACAACCAGATGGCGGATGTTTTCACACTGGCGCATGAGCTTGGACACGCCGGACATTTCAAAGCGTGCAACGGCGCGCAGTCGGTGTATGATGTGGATGTCTCTACTTATTTTGTGGAAGCGCCGTCCACCATGAACGAGCTTTTGATGGCGCATTATCTGCTGAAAACGAATCCGGACAAGCGGTTCCGCCGCTGGGTACTCGATTGTATGGTTGGAAAGACGTATTATCATAATTTTGTCACACACTTCCTGGAAGCGGTTTATCAGAGAGAGGTTTACCGACTGATTGACGCGGGCGGAAGCGTGCAGGCAGAGACATTGAACCGCATTATGAGGGAGACCCTGCAGAAATTCTGGGGCGATGCCGTGGACATCTGTGAGGGTGCGGAGCTGACCTGGATGCGTCAGCCGCACTATTATATGGGACTTTACTCCTATACCTACAGCGCCGGCCTGACCGTTGCCACGCAGGTATGCAGGCGCATCGAGGAGGAAGGGCAGCCGGCAGTGGATGACTGGAAGCGCGTACTTGCGGCGGGCAGCACGAAATCCCCGGCGGAGCTTGCAA
>CABRSG010000318.1 GCA_902473545.1 uncultured Lachnospiraceae bacterium
GACAGCTATAAAGAGGCGGGGACAGAAGAGCCGGTAACGATTGCGCCGTCGGAGGTGAAACCGGACGGAGCGGAGGCGGATACGGGGCAGGAGAGTGCGTTGGTCGGGTTGGAAAAGACCGGCGCTTCGCATGCACTTGCTGCGCGTCTGCAGGCGCCGGAAAAATACGAGGCGCAGGTGCAGTCGGAGGACGGTGCCTTTACGCTGAACTGCAGCGCCAGAGTCGATGTGCCCGCCGTCGACAAGATTTCTATCTATAAGGTAGGACAGATGGATTTTTCGCAGGAGTGGATAGACAAGGTGACGGAAGCCTTTTTTGGAGACGTGCCGGTGTATAATGGATATACCTATAATGAAATGACGAAGGACGAGGTTCTGGAGCGGCTGAACCAGCTAAAGGCATGGCAGGCGGAGGGCAATACTGATCCCTACGGCTATATCGCGGTCGCACGGGAAAGCGGTGTGGAAAACCCGGAGGAATTATATGACATCCAACAGGACATCGACGCCTGGGAGCAAATGTATGCCGAGGCGCCGGAGACGACGGAGCGCACCGCCGTAAAGCCGGGGCTTGACGGAGGTTTTCAGGTGTCGGAGGATGGCAGTGATTCCTCGGTAAATAATTTTATCGGCATGGTAGAGATGGACGGACAGAATTACCGCTATCAGCTAAAGCGCTACACCAGTATGCCGATGATCATTGACATCACAAACTATGGGAATGATAAAGCGCGGTTCCCTTCGCGCACATGGTATGCGGTTGATTTTGCCGGAGGGCAGGAAACGGCCGCTCTGACCGGGAAACCGGCTTCCTGGGAAGAACTTGGCATGACAGAGGAAAAGGCAGCGGAGACGGCAGGGATTACGCCGGAGGAAGCGCAGAAAATAGCGGACGGCTATATGGAAAAGCTGGGGATTTCCGGTGATTTTTCCGCAAAAAATGTAATGCTCAGTCTTTGTGCAGAGATGGATGAGAATATGGCGGGACAGACGCAGTACATCGACGCCGGTTACCAGGTCAATTATACGCGCGACATCGACGGCTTTCCGGTAACGGACGAGATGCAGATGGGCGGCGGTCTGGAGTCAATGGAAAGCACGCTGGAGACCTGGAGCTATGAAAAAATTCAGTTTACCGTAAATAAAGACGGTATCCAGCATGTGGAAATAAACAATCTCTATGAGATCGGCGAGCAGCAGGTGGCGAACGTGGAGCTGATGACCTTTCCGGAGATCGCAAAGATTTTTGAGAGTATGCTGCAGATCCAGAACGCTGATATGACATATTCGAAAGGAAAATCATATGATATCGACTATGTGACGCTCGGGTATATGCGCGTGTACGATCCGGGCGCGGACAATGTCTCCGGCCTGCTGGTTCCGGTCTGGGATTTCTTCGGCAAAATGGTGGATTATGCGGTGTACGGGGACCAGGAGTATACGAACGTGTCCGCAGAGCCGACATTCAGCCGGCTCACGGTGAATGCGGCGGACGGAACGGTGATTAACCGTGCGCTTGGTTACTAAGATGCGGAAAGAAAAAGTGCAGGCGGCAGAGGGCGCCCGGGAAAAACGGCGCAGGGAAATGCGGCAGATACGGTCGGCGGTGGGCTACAATTTCATGGGTTTTTTCCGGAATTCCCGCACAGTCATCACGTTTCTGCTTGGCATTATCACCTGCTTTCTCTTAAGCAGCCGTGTGATGGAGGTGACAGAGCGCTTCGGCACGAGTATGCAGGCGGCGGAGCCGTTTATCTGGACATTCGGGGACGCGACGGCGATCCTGCTCGTCTCACTGCTGCTTATCTTTCTCTTTTCCGACCTGCCGAAGCTGACCGCCTTCACGCCGTTTTATCTGATACGCATGACGAAGCGGCAGTGGCTGGCGGCGCAGTTTCTCTACATCGTGCTGGTAACGGCGCTCTATGTGGGGTTTACCCTGCTGGTGACGGTGCTGCTCTGCATGAAACGCTCCTTCGCGGGAAACCTGTGGAGCGAGACGGCGGCGATCCTTGGCTATTCCTCCGTTGGAAAGGATTTAAACGTTCCCTCCACCGTGAAGGTGATGGAGAGTATCAGCCCTTACGGATGCATGCTGCAGGCGGGAGCGCTGATGCTCGGGTACAGTCTGACGCTCGGCTTTCTGATCCTGCTCGGCAATCTGCTGGCAGGCAGAAAATATGGCATGATGTTTGCACTCGGCTACAGCCTGTACGGATTTCTTCTGGACCCGGAGGTGCTCGGAAAGCTGCTGAAAATGGAGGATTACGAGATGTACCGTGTGCGCAGCGTTGTCGGCTGGATCAGTCCGCTGAACAATGCCGTCTACGGAATGCATGATTTCGGGTACGATAATCTGCCGACGGTCGGGCAGTCGCTGCTGATCTTTGGAGGAATGCTTTTTTTGATGTATCTCTTATCCATGCGGGCGCTGCGCAGATACAATTTCACATTTCTGGGAGGCTGACAATGGATCTTGCAAGAATGCTGCGCGAAAAGAGATTTTATCTGGCGATTCTGCTGGCGTTTTCCGGTATCCTGCTGGGAACGGCGATGCCGGAGCTGAAAGAGGGCGAGGCGCTGGAGACGGGCACATTTCTGAAGCTGACGACGGGGGGGCTGAAATCGCAGGCGGCGCTTTTTCTGCTCCCGGTCGCGGCGGGGCTCCCGTGTGCGGAGGAATATTTAAGAGAACGGCAGTGCAATTTTCTGCGCTTTCTGATCGTGCGCCGCTCAAAAACGGAGTATTGCCGCGACCGTGTCCTCACGACAGCGATTTCCGGCGCGCTGGTGTGGCTTTTGGCAGCGATTCTGGCGACGCTCTTCTTTTTTTTGCTTTTTTTCGCGCGGGAGGCTGTGTTTATCTGGCAGCCGAAGCTTTGGC
>CABRSG010000319.1 GCA_902473545.1 uncultured Lachnospiraceae bacterium
CTCCTCCAGCATATCGTCGTATTCCTCCTGGTTCCCGATCGTCGCGATCCGTTTGTAAATATCCAGCTTCTGATACTCGTTGCGGATATATTTTTCCGGAATGTAGGCGTCGATGTCCAGGTCGATCGTCGTTTCAAAGTTGTCCGCCGGACTCATCTCGCCCTTCAGCGCGCGGACAGACTCATTGAGCATCTTGCAGTAAAGATCGTAGCCGACCGCCTCCATGTGCCCGTGCTGCTCCGCGCCGAGAAGATTTCCGGCGCCGCGGATCTCCAGGTCGCGCATTGCAATTTTGATACCGCTTCCAAGCTCCGTAAATTCCCGGATAGCGTGCAGACGCTTCTCCGCCACCTCTTTCAGCATCTTATTTCTGCGGTACATCAGAAATGCGTATGCCGTCCGGTTTGAACGTCCCACGCGCCCGCGAAGCTGATAGAGCTGGGAAAGCCCCATCGTGTCGGCATCGTGGATGATCATGGTGTTGACATTCGAAATATCCAGCCCCGTCTCGATGATGGTGGTAGACACCAGCACGTCGATGTCGCCGTTGATGAAATCGTACATGATGCGCTCCAGCTCACGCTCCTTCATCTGTCCGTGCGCGAACGCCACATTCGCCTCCGGCAGCAGCTTTGCGATTTTATTTGTCATTTCCACGATAGTGTTGACACGGTTATAGACATAGTAAACCTGCCCGCCCCGCGCCAGCTCGCGGCTGATCGCCTCGCGCACCATTTCTTCATTGTATTCCATAACGTAGGTCTGGATAGCGGTCCGCTCCATCGGCGGCTCCTCCAGCACACTCATATCACGGATACCGATCAGGCTCATATGCAGCGTGCGCGGGATCGGCGTCGCTGTGAGCGTGAGCACATCCACATTTGTTTTTAACTGTTTAATTTTCTCTTTATGCGTAACGCCGAAGCGCTGTTCCTCGTCGATCACCAGAAGACCGAGGTCCTTGTATTCCACATCCTTTGAGAGCACGCGGTGCGTACCGATCAAGATGTCGACAAGCCCTTTCTTTAAATCCACCAGCGTTTTTTTCTGTTCCGCAGGCGTGCGGAAACGGCACATCAGATCCACACGCACCGGAAAATCCTTCATGCGCTGCACAAAGGTATTGTAATGCTGCTGCGCGAGAATTGTAGTCGGCACCAGATATACCACCTGCTTGCCCTCCTGCACTGCCTTGAACGCCGCGCGGATCGCAATCTCTGTTTTTCCAAAGCCCACATCCCCGCAGACCAGGCGGTCCATGATCTTTGTGCTCTCCATATCGCGCTTGGTCGCCTCGATAGCTGCAAGCTGGTCGTCCGTCTCCTCAAACTCAAACATTTCCTCAAACTCGCGCTGCCAGACGGTGTCCGCACCGTAGGCAAAGCCCTTCTTCTCCTGCCGCTCGGCGTAGAGCGCCACCAGCTCCTTTGCGATGTTCTGCACCGCCGCGCGCACGCGGGTGCGCGTCTTATTCCACTCCTGCGTGCCCAGCTTATTGAGCTTCGGCGTTTTTGCCTCAGAGCCTGCATACTTCTGGATAACATCCGACTGCGTCGCCAGCACGTAAAGATTGCTGCCGCCGCTGTACTCGATCTTCATGTAATCCTTCATGACATGGTCTACCTCAATTTTTTCGATACCGCGGTAGATGCCAAGTCCATGACTTTCATGCACCACATAATCTCCGACATTCAGATCGGCAAAGCTGGAGATCTTTGTGCCCTCATAGCGCCGCTGCTTTTTGCGCCGTTTCTTCTCTTTTCCAAAAATATCGCTTTCCGTAATCACCGCAAAACGGATCAGCGGGTACTCATAACCCTTGTGCGTGTTCCCCCGCGCGAGCAGAATTTCTCCCGGCTGGATCTCCCGATCCATATCCTCCGTAAAAAAGCTGTTCAGCTCGTGATCGCGCAGATCCTCTGCAAGACGCATGGCGCGCGTGCGCGACGCGCACAGAAGCGCCACCCGGTAGCCCTCCTTTTTCCAGCGCCCGAGATCCTTCACAAGCTGCTCGAAGCTGCTGTTGTAGGAGCTGATGGAGCGCACAGTCATGTTGTATCTGCCCGTAATGTTCCATTCATCACGCGGCAGATCCATGATGCAGAGCGCCAGACAATTCCGGCGGTTCAGCTCGCCGATGATCTGCTGCTGTCCGTACAGGATTCCCGTCTGCCCCGGCAGAATGTAGCCCTTCTCCAGACGGCTTTTCATGTTCTCAGAAAATTCCTCCTGCACCGCACGCCCTTCCTCGGCAATGCGGTTCGGCTCATCCAGCAAAATTAAGGCGTCCTGTCCGAAATAATCCAGAAAGGATACCGTCTTTTCATAAAAGTAAGGAATAAATGCTTCCAGCCCGGTGCGCTCCTCAAGCTCCAGCAGGCGCTCGCAGATTTCCTGTGCCGCCGTCTTAATCCGGTGCGCCTCCTCCGTTTTCATTTCCTCGCGGAAGATTTTTTCCTGTTTTTTGCTTTCTTTTTTGATGCGCTCCGCCGCTTTCTCCGCCTGTGCATCGCTGATAACGATCTCGCTTGCCGGATAGACACGCACGGATTCCAGATTTTCAATAGAGCGCTGGCTCTGGGCGTCAAAGCTGCGGATGGAGTCGATCTCATCTCCCCACAGCTCAATGCGGACCGGATTTTCCTCTGTCAGCGGAAAAATATCCACAATGCCGCCGCGGATGGCAAACTGCCCCGGCGCATCCACCTGCGCCGTCTTTTCGTAGCCCATCTCGACAAGCTGCCCTGAGAGCTTCTCTAAGTTTAGTTCGCTGTCCTGCGCAAATTCCAGCACATGCTCCCGGATACCGGAAAGCGGCAGCACATGCTCCATGCACCCCGGAAGGGTGGTGATCACCGTAAGCTGCTCTTC
>CABRSG010000320.1 GCA_902473545.1 uncultured Lachnospiraceae bacterium
GTGCGGGAGAAGAGCCCGCTGATCCACAATATTACGAACTATGTGACGGTCAATGACTGCGCGAACATGGTATTGGCCTGCGGGGCTTCCCCGATCATGGCGGACGACAAGGAGGAGGTCGCGGAGATCCAGACGATCTGCGCAGGCCTCAATATCAATATCGGTACGCTGAACAGCCGTACCATCGAGTCCATGAAGATCGCGGGAACACGCGCGAATGAGCTGGGACACCCGGCAGTGCTGGATCCGGTGGGCGTCGGGGCATCGACACTCCGGACATCGACGGCTAACGAACTCTTAAAAACGGTAAAATTCACCGTGATCCGCGGAAATATCTCCGAGATCAAGACGCTTGCGGTGGGAACAGGGACCACAAAGGGCGTGGATGCGGATATCGCAGACCGTGTAACCGAAGAGAACCTTGATGAGGCGGTGGCATTCGTGAAGAAATTCGCGGAGAGGACAGGGGATGTGATCGCGGTCACAGGCGCTATTGATCTCGTGGCGGACGCAAAAAAAGCGTACTGCATCTACAATGGCCATCCGATGATGTCCTCCATCACGGGAACCGGCTGCCAGCTTTCTGCTCTAACAGCAGCATTTGTGACCGCAAACAAGGATCATCCGCTTGAGGCGGCAGCAGCTGCAGTCTGCGCCATGGGACTCGCGGGTGAGATCGCCCATAAACGGCTGACACCGCAGGATGGGAATGCAACGTACCGGAATTATATTATTGACGCGATCTATCATATGGATGGGGATGCGTTGGAGCACGGGGCGAAGTTCGAAATAAAATAGAACTTGAAATTATGCCGATGCCCACATATACTGTGTATAGTATTTCAGACAGAAGGAAATGAACAGCATGGTCATTGATGAAGAACTTTACAGACAGTATCTGCGCGGCGATGAAGCAGGACTTGAGGCTTTAATGAGAAAATACGGTAACCCGCTGACCCTATACATCAATGGCTATCTGCATGATGTCCACGAAGCGGAGGACCTGATGATCGAAGTCTTTTCCTATCTGTTCACAAAAAAGCCACGCATCCAGGACGGCGGTCTTAAGGCTTATCTGTATAAAGCAGCGCGGCACATGGCTCTGCGCCATAAAAGCAGACATCGGCTTTTCTTCAGCCTCGATGACCTGACGGAAGAGCCGGATGGAAAGACGTTGGTGGAAGAGGTCATTCGGACAAAGGAACGGGATCAGATCCTGCATATCTGTATGGATGAGCTGAAGGCGGATTACCGGGAAGCTCTTTATCTGACCTATTTTGAGGGAATGAGCTATCGGCAGGCCGCTGAGGTCATGGGAAAAAGTGAGAAGCAGATCACCAATATGGTATACCGGGGAAAAGCGCGTCTGCGTGGATTACTGGAGCGGGAGGGAATTACCAATGCGAAGTAATGAGGAACGGATCGCGGAAGTAAAACGTCGTATTGCGGAAAAAGAATACAAAAAAAGACTGCGGAGAGAATGGTCTGCCGCAGTTTGCTGCGTGGCCGCATGTCTTGCAGTGATCGCAGGTGTTTCCCTTTCCATGCCTGATATTGTCAGCCGGATCGAGATGGGAACTTCCTCTGGCTTTGAAACAGCGGCGACGATGTTAGGCGGCAGCACCGCACTTGGATATATCGTGGTCGGACTGCTCGCTTTTGTTCTCGGCGTGTGCGTGACGGTTTTATGTTTCCGCATCCGCAGACTGAACGAAGAGGAACAGACAGGGGAGCAAAAGGGGGAAAATGCAGATGGAAGTCGTCAGTAACCTCTTGCAGGCCGCGGTTACCCTGTTAGGCTTTTTTCTGGGCGGTATCCGGTATCTGAAAAGCCGGAAACAGGAGTATTTCCTGCTGACCTGCTTTTATGGCTGTTTTTTCCTTGGATCCCTCTACTGGACGCTGTATCTGCTCTTATTTTCCAAAACGCCGCAGGTCTTTTATGTGTCAGAGTTCGGCTGGGTAGCAAGTGTCATTTTCCTTTCCATGCTGCAATACACGCTTTCTTCGGCAGAAGAACGGAGATTTCCGTGCAGGAAGGCCCTGAGTGCCGTCCTGATCGGTGTTCCGCTGTGCATGTTTTACTGCACATTTGGAGATATCCTCTCCAATCTGCTCTGGTGCGGTATGATGATCATTGTTTCCTGTTTTTCTATCCGGGGACTTGCCTATGCCAGAAGGCAGAGGGGAACTGCAAATGGTATGAAATATTTTCATATCTGGGTCCTTTGCTATGCGACATTAGAATATGCCCTCTGGACTTCCGGCTGCTTCTGGCCGGGAGATTCCATTTTCAGCCCATACTGCTGGTTTGATCTTCTGCTGGCAGGCTGCCTGCTCGCTTTGCTGCCGGCAATGGGAAAGGCGGTGCAGGAATGACGTATATTGAAAATGTTTTTATCTGTATGGCATCGCCGTTACTGATCGCCGCCCTGTGCATGGGAAAACGGCAGACAAAATTCTTTCTGTTCTGCCTTGTAGGAATGGGGGCGTGTCTTCTTTCCGCTTATATCAATACCTTTTTCGCTGCACTTTATGGTGCGGATACCTTTGCCGCCACTGCGGAGATCGCCCCGGTGGTGGAGGAAGTCATGAAGCTTCTGCCTCTGCTCTTTTATCTTCTGATATTTGAGCCAAAGACGGAACAGATCAAAATCTCCGCTGTGATCACAGCTCTTTCCTTTGCCACCTTTGAAAATATCTGCTACCTGATCCAAAATGGAGCCGGACATTTTTCCTTTATTTTTTTCCGGGGGATCGGAACAGGAGCGATGCATGTGATCTGCGGAGCCATTGTAGGCGGAGGCCTCGCGTATGTGTGGCAGCGGACCTGGCTGAAGATTGCCGGAA
>CABRSG010000321.1 GCA_902473545.1 uncultured Lachnospiraceae bacterium
GCTCATCAAGCCCAAGGGAGCCGCCGATGAGAAAGGTAAGGTGGCTGTCCCCGGCAATACCACGCTTCTCGATGAAAGCCGCCAGCTTTTCCGACGTCATTTTCTGTCCTTCGATAGCAAGCGCCACCACATAGGCGTCCTCGCGGATCACTTTCAGGATGCGGTCGCCCTCTTTTTCTTTGATCTGCTGCTCCTGCGCCGCGCTCGCTCCGTCGGGCGTTTTTTCGTCGGGAAGCTCAATGATCTCCAGCTTACAATACCGCGACAGGCGCTTTGCATATTCCGCAATCGCGCCTGTGAAGTATTTTTCTTTAATTTTCCCGACCGCTATCACTGTAATGCGCATTACAGCTCAAAATCCAGGCAGGAGCGGTTGCAGGTGACGCTTCTTACAAACTTGCCTGCCTCCACATGCGCCGGATGCACCGTGTAGCCGTTCAATGCTTCCACGGATTCGTAGTCGCCAATCAGCGCGACGTCGCGGTTGCTGGACGGCAGCTCATTTACAACGACTTTGAGCGATACAACGCCTGGAACCACGTCCTTGAGCGGCTCTAAAATCTCCTTCATTTTCGCTCCGGCTGCCTTCTTTTCCTCGTCGGAGAGTGTTTCCACAAAATTCCACATTACGATATGTCTTACCATTTTTAACCTCCTGTTTAAGTGTAATTACTCAAGTAGTTTAAAAAAATCCATGGGCACATCCTACCTTCGATATTCTGCACCCATGGAACCCTGTTTTTATTTATTGCTTAAAAATTCGTGAATACCCTTTGCAGCGGTTTTTCCTGCGCCCATCGCAAGGATAACGGTTGCAGCGCCGGTAACGGCGTCTCCGCCTGCGTACACGCCGTCTTTGGAGGTCTTGCCGGTTTCCTCGTCGGCAATGATGCATTTGCGGCGGTTGGTGTCCAGACCGATGGTCGTGGAGGAAATCAACGGATTCGGAGAGGTACCGAGCGACATGATTACGGTATCTACATCCAGCGTGAACTCAGAGCCCGGAATCTCCACCGGACGTCTTCTTCCGGAAGCATCCGGCTCGCCAAGCTCCATGCGCACGCAGGTCATGCCTGCAACAGCGTCGTTCTCGTCCACCAGGATCTCCTTCGGGTTTGTCAGAAGGTCGAAGATTACGCCCTCTTCTTTTGCGTGGTGAACCTCCTCCACACGCGCCGGGAGCTCTGCCTCGCTTCTGCGGTAAACGATATGTACCTCTGCTCCGAGGCGGAGAGCCGTTCTTGCCGCGTCCATTGCAACGTTTCCGCCGCCGACAACGGCTACCTTCCTGCCGCGCACGATCGGAGTATCATAGTCCTCGCGGAATGCCTTCATCAGATTGTTTCTGGTGAGGTACTCGTTTGCAGAGAATACGCCCTTTGCCGTCTCTCCCGGAATGCCCATGAACATCGGAAGTCCGGCGCCGGAGCCGATAAATACAGCCTCAAAGCCTTCCTCATCCATCAGCTCGTCAATGGTGATGGAACGTCCGATGATAACGTTTGTCTCGATCTTAACGCCGAGCGCTTTTACGTTCTCTACTTCCTTCGCCACAACGTCCAGCTTCGGAAGACGGAACTCCGGAATACCGTAAACAAGCACTCCGCCCGGCTCATGCAACGCCTCGAAGATGGTTACGTCGTAACCGAGCTTTGCAAGGTCGCCTGCGCAGGTAAGACCGGAAGGACCGGAACCGATGACAGCTACCTTTTTGCCGTTCTTCTCTGCCGGAGCCGTCGGCTTAATGCCGTTCTCTCTCGCCCAGTCCGCCACGAAGCGCTCCAGCTTACCGATGGAGATCGGTTCGCCCTTGATGCCGCGGATACATTTTCCTTCACACTGGCTCTCCTGCGGGCATACACGTCCGCAGATCGCCGGGAGCGCGGAGGATTCGGAAATAATCCGGTATGCTTCCTCGAAATTGCCCTCTTTTACCTCATGAATAAAGCCCGGAATGTTAATATTTACCGGACATCCGGTCACGCACTTTGCATTTTTGCAGTTGATGCAGCGTGCAGCCTCCTCCATAGCCTCTTCTTTATTGTAGCCGAGACATACCTCGTCAAAATTTGCAGCTCTTACCTTCGGCGCCTGCTCTCTTACAGGAACCTTCTTTAATACGTCTGCCATTATTTGTCACCTCCGCAATTTCCACATCCGCCATGATGTGTGTCTCCTTCACGCAGCTTTAACAGCGCACGGCCTTCCTCTGTCTTGTACATTGCCTGACGCTTCATAGCTGCGTCGAAATCAATCGCATGTCCGTCAAATTCCGGTCCGTCCACGCAGGCAAATTTCACCTCATCGCCGACCATTACACGACATGCGCCGCACATACCGGTGCCGTCCACCATAATCGGGTTCATGCTGACGATCGTCGGGATATTGTATTTCTTTGTGGTCAGACAGCAGAATTTCATCATGATCATCGGACCGATCGCCACGCAGTGATCATAGGTTTTGCCCTCTGCCGTTACGAGGTCCTCGATAACCTTTGTAACCATACCGCTTCTGCCGTAGGAGCCGTCGTCGGTGGTGATGTACAGATTGCTGCAGACTGCCTTGAACTCATCCTCCAGAATGACAAGCTCTTTTGTCTTTGCGCCGATGATGACGTCCGCGTCCACACCATGCTCATGCAGCCATTTTACCTGCGGGTAAACAGGCGCGGTTCCAACGCCGCCTGCAACGAACAGGATCTTTTTCTTCTTTGTCTCTTCCAGGTTTTCCTCCTCGCACAGCTCAGATGGGCGTCCGAGCGGGCCGACAAAATCGCGGAAGGAATCGCCTGCCTTTAAGTATGTAAACTTCTCGGTGGATGCTCCGATCGGCTGGGGCA
>CABRSG010000322.1 GCA_902473545.1 uncultured Lachnospiraceae bacterium
GTCGCAGGAGGAGCTTGCGCAGCGGCTCTCCGTATCGCGGCAGTCTGTCTCGAAATGGGAGGGCGGTCAGTCCATCCCCGATCTCGACAAGCTGCTTGCCCTCAGCCAGATTTTCGGTGTGACGCTCGACTATCTCGTAAAGGATGAAATCGACTGCAGTGAAATCCAGTACGACACAGTCGAACCGGAGGATGACCTGCCGCACGTATCTGTGGAGGAGGCAAACCGTTTCCTTTTTGACGTGCAGACGGCGGCAAAGCAGATCGCCCTCGGCGTTTCCATCTGCATACTCTCGCCTATTGCACTTCTGCTGCTCGGCGGTCTCTCCGAAACGGGCAGCGGGCGCATCACGGAGGACATGGCTGGCGGTCTTGGCGTCGCAATCCTTCTTATTATGATTGCAGCCGCTCTCCCGCTTTTTATTAAGAACGGAATAAAGCTTGAACATTATAAGCATATCACAGAGCATTGCTTTCACGCAGAGTATGGGGTGGAGGGCATCGTCAGTGACCGTATGGAAAAATTTTCCGGTACCTACACAAACGGCATTGTGTACGGTGTCCTCCTCATCATTCTCGGAATTATTCCGCTGATGCTTGCGGGAGGTTTCGGCGCCTCCGATATGACGCTGATCTCCTGCCTCTGCCTCCTGCTCACTCTCATCTCGATCGCTGTATATATTCTGGTAAAAAACGGCATGATTCACGAGAGCTACCAGCAGCTTCTGCAGGCGGGGGATTTCGCCCCGGAAAAACGGGCGCAGAGCAAACGCAACGAGACAATCAGTTCCATCTACTGGTGCAGTGTCACGGCGATCTATCTCGCCGTCAGCTTTTACAGGGATAACTGGGAAAAAAGCTGGATCATCTGGCCGGTAGCAGGCGTGCTGTTTGTCGCCGTGCTCGGTTTTTCAAAGCTGCTTGAGAAAAATCATCAGGACTAAAAGCAGCCTGCTCACAAAAGTATTGGGACTGTGCAGCGCAAAAGCTACATCAGAAAGCGCGCCCAGCCGACAAGCGGTCCCAGCACCCTGATGCGCAGATCGCGCTGTCTGCTGATCTTCTGCAGCTTCCTGCCCTCCGGCAGATCATAGTTTTTCTCATCAATTACCCGGAGGGCGTCCTTTTCATACTGCCCCATCGCTTCCCGCAGAGCCTCGTTCACCGGCTCACTGTCGATCACCAGCATCAGCTCGGTGTCGAGATAGGCGCTGCGCATGTCCCAGTTGAAGGAACCGATCGCCGATAGCCGGTCGTCGATGACAAAGCATTTTCCGTGATAGGAAATGCCGCCGTCATATTCCATGATCTGCACGCCGGTCTCCAGGATCTTGCCCTTATGTTTCTTGTAATCCATCGCTCCGAACGGATTTCCATTGTTAGCGATGGAATTTGTCATCATCTGCACCTCTGCCGTCCCGCTGCAGACCTCGCGCAGACGCTCCAGCATCCAGTCGTTGCAGACAATGTAGGGCGTATGGAACACAACCTGCTCTTTTGCCTGCTTCATCAGCTCCGTGATCGTGTAGTACACGACCGGCTCTTTTGAAAAGATATGCGTCGGGTTGGACACCAGGCGGATATTCTGCACCGGCAGCGTTTCTTCCATATAGTCCGGCGTCTCAAACCAGTCGGCGTGCTCCTTTTGCATCGTCTGATAAAGCTGATGCAGTTCTTCGCGGGCGGCGGATATCTTCGAGCCCGTCGTCAGCGTCCAGCTTTCACCAAATGTGTGGCAGTCCCTGCTGTCCCACACCTTTTCAAAATAATCGCGCACCTGATGAAGGGAAGTATTCTGACCGACGCTTCCGGCGTCCTCATAAATCAGCACATCCCAGTCATAATTTTTATAGCCCGGCTGGTCGCCGAGAAAGTAATCGTAAGTATTGCGCCCGCCCAGAATGTATGCAAAATCATCCGCGATCAGATATTTGTCGTGCAGTCTGCCCATCGCCGTCCAGGGACACAGAAGATTCACGGTATTATAAACGCGAATCTCCGCCTGCTCCGACTGCGCGAGTGCAAGGAAATAAGGATTTCTCCAGACCTGCGTCCAGTAGGAAAAACCGTCCAGAAGCACAGACACCTTTACGCCCCGTTCCGCAGCGTCAAGAAGTGCCGCCAGCACCTGCTTTCCGCTGGTGTCCGCATCAAATTCCAGTGTGGAGAGGATAAGCTCATCCTTTGCCTGCGCGATCAGACGGATGCGTTCCTCAAGCGCCTCCCCGTTCTGGGAAATTACCTTCGCGCGCTCCCCGGAGTATCCGTCTCCGTAAAAATCCGCCGAAGAAAATTCTGCTGTCGTTTTTTCCGATACCGGCGGCTGATAGGCAAACGGAAGGATCGCTCCGCCGAGAAGATAGCACAATATAATAGCAATAATCACCCGTTTTTTTACATGTCGTTTCCGTTTTTTTCCGTCCGCCGCATTTTTTCTGCCGCAGTCTTTCTTCCGTTCGCCTTCTTTCCGGCGAAACAACTGTCTCATCCAACCACATCCATTATGAATTCTGCAATATCGTCAATTACCTGCTCATCCACGTGACCTTTCACAGAATATTCTGTGATGTCGCGCTTTCCCTGCGTAGGCATCATCAGGTGATTCAACCCCTCATACAGATGGAATACCGCGTTATCTCTGCCCGCAAGCGTCTCCTGCCAGAGCACGTAGTCTTTTTCCGGGTACACCTGGAAATCGGCGTCGCCCTGCAGGATGAGAACCGGCATTTCCACCTGGTCGATAAAATTTTCTCCGCAGTATTCTTTATTCGACTTCCAGTACCGCACCGGGATGCCGAGCAGGAGCTCGTCATCCGGCTGAGCCTCCAGCTCCTCGCGCA
>CABRSG010000323.1 GCA_902473545.1 uncultured Lachnospiraceae bacterium
TTGAAGAGGTCCCGGACCTTTGCGGCACCCATGCCGACGAACATCTCAACGAACTCAGAGCCGGAGATCGAGAAGAACGGAACGTGCGCCTCACCGGCAACAGCCTTTGCAAGTAATGTTTTACCTGTTCCTGGAGGGCCTACGAGGAGCGCGCCCTTCGGAAGTGTGGCACCGATATCGGAATATTTCTTCGGGTCATGAAGGAAATCAACGATCTCCTTTAAGGCGTCTTTCGCCTCCTCCTCACCTGCGACATCCGCAAATGTCACGCCGGTCTCGCTCTCCGCGTAGATCTTTGCATTCGATTTTCCAAATGTCATCGCGTTTCCGCCCATGCGCTTCGCCATGCTGCGGCTCAAGAGCTGTCCGATCGCGATCATGATCATGAACGGAAGGATCCAGTTCACGAAAATATTCATGATCGCTGACTCTTTTCTCGGAATCACTTTATCGAATGTGACGCCCTTGCTGTACAGGCGATCTGTCAGATCCGGGTCATCCCAGAGTCCTGTCTTGTAGACCTGCTCTTTTCCATTGCTGTCTTTCGCGATAAACATGTACTCGCCGTTCGTGTCATCTTTCTCTACCTGTGTGACCTGGTTATTGTCTACCATAGCCAGAAATTCGTTGTAGCCGACTTCCTTTACCTGGCTTTTCAGTGCGGACGGGAATACGAGTCCATTCAACAGGACCGTGATGACCAGAATCATGATCATATAATAGAAAAATCCCTTAAATGAATTGAGATCATTCGGGTTCGGCTTTTTTCCGCCGTCTTTTGTACCCATACGTCTGCCTCCTTGATTTTCATTTTTCTGCAGAGCTTTTCATCGCATCCGAGCCTCTGCTGTTACTTTTTCTGCCTTTTACATGCTTTGTTTTCTGAAGATCTGCGTGAGATGACACCCTGTCATTTCATGTGATATTTATCCTATATCAGGAAACATTGAAAGTCAATGGAATTTATGGAAGTTTCTGAAATGTTATATTTTTTTTAGAAATTACCATTTTTCTTTCTGTCCGGCAGAGTTTGCAGGTTTCCAAACTTTTTTTATTGTTCTTCTTGACAAACAATCCTTTTCGTACTATGATACCCATAACCAAACAAGAAAAACCGTTGAGAAAGAGGAGTACATTTTCGATCGTGTTTTCACAGAGAGCTGCAGGCGGTGGGATTGCAGTATTGCACTGGAAATGGAATGGACTTTCGAGGGCAGTCCTGAATTTTAGTATGGACTGACGGCTACCGCAGTCGTTAAGAGAGCGGCGTATATGTTGGTATACGAAAAAAGCGGACCGAAAGGTCAAATTGAGTGGCACCGCGGATATGAAATTCGTCTCAAGCATCAGATTTTAAATCGATATCTGATACTTGGGATTTTTTTTTTTACAAAAATAAGTACTCTGCACCGTACAACATCCCGATCCCCAAAAACCTTCGCTCCACACCTCCAACAACTACTCGGCAAAACGGCGGTCACCGCAACAGGACCTGCCGCAGCTGCAAAACATCTTTATCAAAAGTAGAAGAGGAGAACAAAATTATGAAAAAATCAATCAAAGCAATCATCGCAGCAACCTTCACCGCAGCACTCCTTGCAGGCTGCTCTTCTAACACAGCTTCCACCACAACAGCTGCTGAGACAACGACAGCCACAGCAACAGAAGCTGCCGCAGAGACAACAACGGCTGAATCCGCAGACGCAGCAGATACAGCTCTTGCAGACGGTTCCTACACCATCGGCATCAACCAGTTCGCAGTCCACGGCTCTCTCGACAACTGCCGCGAAGGCTTCCTTGAGGGGCTTGCAGAGAACGGTATCGTTGAAGGAAAGAACCTTACCGTATTAGAGGAGAACGCGCAGGCTGACCCAGGGTTAGCAGCACAGATCAGCACAAACTTCGCCGGACAGAAGGTGGATCTCATCTGCGCGATCGCAACACCGAGCGCCCAGAGCGCATACAGCGTCGGCAGAAA
The DNA here is from genome assembly GCA_902473545.1 of uncultured Lachnospiraceae bacterium. Lineage (GTDB taxonomy): Bacteria > Bacillota > Clostridia > Lachnospirales > Lachnospiraceae > Marvinbryantia. The sequence goes on from CABRSG010000323.1 coordinate 1,979, forward strand.
GAACGACATCCCGGTCATCTATACAGCCGTTACGGATCCGGTTGCAGCTGAGCTCGCAAACGCTGACGGAACTCCGGTTGGCGAAGTGACAGGTACCAGCGACAAGCTTCCGGTCGAGCAGCAGCTCGAAATGATCCGCGCGATCCTTCCGGATGCGAAAAAGATCGGAATCATGTATACAACAAGCGAAGTAAACTCCGCTTCCACTCTGGCTGAGTACAAGGAAAAAGCCGCTGACTACGGTTTCGAGATCGTTGAGTCCGGCGTTTCCTCCACAGCAGACATCCCGCTCGCTGCTGACAGCCTCTTAGAGCAGGTCGACTGCTTAAACAACTTAACAGACAACACAGTCGTTGCCTCCCTTCCGCTGATCCTTTCCAAGGCAAACGCGAAAAACATCCCGGTATTCGGAAGTGAGATCGAGCAGGTCAAGATCGGCTGCCTCGCTGCTATGGGACTTGACTATGTAGATCTTGGAAAGCAGACAGGACGCATGGCTGCAGAAGTTTTAAAGGGCGAGAAGAAAGCAAGTGAACTGAACTTCGAGGTGATCGAGGCTGCTGCTTTCTACGGAAACTCCAAAGTCGCTGAGGATCTTGGAATCACTTTCCCGGAGAATCTTGCTTCCAACGCAAAAGAGTTATTCACTGAGATCACACAGTAATCCAACAAATTTCGTAACTGTTCAGCAACTCACGGTTACGCGCAAAAATCCATTCCAAATCGGCTGTGCCGATAGGATTTTTGCCTTATAGTCTGAGTTTTCTTACGGTCAGTGCAGTAAATGCGCAGACCCACCTGAACCAATGTCATTTAGTTAGCGTAGAAGGAATGAACCTGTGGGGGATAAAGCTGTGG
>CABRSG010000324.1 GCA_902473545.1 uncultured Lachnospiraceae bacterium
CAGCCACGTCGTTTAAAAATTTGCCGATGTTGGCGCCGATCATGGTATAGGGAATTTCACTGATGACAAGATTCTCTTTTCCGTTCTTTCCCTTCTCCACCTCCACCTTGCCGCGGATGCGGATTTTGCCTGTGCCAGTCTTGTAAATGTCCGGCATTTCATCTTTGTTTACCACGATGCCTCCGGTGGGAAAATCCGGTCCCTGCATGTACTGCATCAGCTCTTCCGTCGTGATATCACTGTTTTTGATGGTGGCGATGACCGCATCGATCACCTCACCGAGATTGTGCGGCGGAATGCTCGTCACCATGCCGACCGCGATACCGTCCGCGCCGTTGACAAGCAGGTTCGGCAGGCGCACCGGAAGCACCTCCGGCTCTTTTTCCGTCTCGTCAAAGTTCGGCACAAACGGAACCACATTTTTGTCGAGGTCAGCAAGAAACGCCTCCTGCGTGACTTTTTGCAGACGCGCCTCCGTGTAACGCATCGCCGCGGCTCCGTCCCCTTCGATGGAGCCGAAATTGCCGTGACCGTCCACCAGCGGAAGTCCCTTCTTGAAATCCTGCGCCATAACGACAAGCGCCTCATAGATGGAGCTGTCGCCGTGTGGATGATATTTACCCATCGTATCGCCGACGATACGCGCGCATTTGCGGTACGGGCGGTCGTATCGGATGCCCAGCTCATACATGTCGTAGAGCGTCCGGCGCTGCACCGGCTTCAGCCCGTCGCGCACATCCGGGAGCGCGCGCGCCACAATCACGCTCATAGCATAGTCAATATAAGATTTTTGCATAATCTCCGAATACTCGGTACGGATAATTTGCTGCTGTGTGTTTTCCATATAGTTCTATTACCTCAAATTTCCTTTTTTGCGAGAAACAGCTTTTTCCGGAATACGCTCGCCGATATGTCCCGGAATGTCTTTTGGCTGCCCGGCGCCGCTCATTTTCCCAGACGCAGCTTACCACCCCGCCGTCTAAAACGCTTTCTCCACCCGGAAGAGCTTATATATCCAGCTCGGCGTCTTTTGCGTGCTCATAAATGAACGCCTTGCGCGGCGGCACTTCCGTGCCCATCAGCATCTCTGTGACGCTTGACGCCATGCGCGCGTCCTCGATCTCCACGCGCCTTAAAACGCGCGTCTCCGGATTCAGTGTTGTCTCCCAGAGCTGCTGCGCATCCATCTCTCCGAGACCCTTATAGCGCTGCAGCGTGAAGTTTTTATGCGTTTTGCGGTACTTTTCCAGAGCCTTGTCGTCGTACAGGTATTCCTCGGGACCGCGCGACGGCATCGCCTTGTAGAGCGGCGGCATCGCGATATAAATATGTCCCTCGTAGATCAGCTCCGGCATGAACCGGTAGAACAGCGTCAAAAGCAGCGTGCTGATATGCGCGCCGTCCACGTCGGCATCCGCCATAATGATAATTTTGTCGTAGCGCAGCTTCGAGATATCGAAGTCGTTTCCATAGCCCTCCGAAAATCCGCAGCCAAAAGCGTTGATCATCGTCTTAATCTCCGCGTTCGCAAGCACCTTGTCGATGCTCGCCTTCTCCACGTTGAGGATTTTTCCGCGGATGGGCATGATCGCCTGGAAGTTACGGTTGCGCGCCATCTTTGCAGAACCTCCCGCAGAATCTCCCTCTACAATGAAAATCTCGCACAGCTCCGGTCTTCTGCTCTCGCAGTTTGCCAGCTTGCCGTTGGAATCGAAGGAATACTTCTGCTTCGTCAGCAGGTTCGTCTTTGCCTTCTCCTCGGTCTTTCGTATTTTTGCCGCCCGCTCCGCGCAGGACAGCACCTTTTTTAAAGTTTCCAGATTGCGGTCAAAATACAGCACTGCCTCGTCGCCGACCACTTTGGAAACCGCCTTCGCCGCGTCCTGATTATCTAGCTTCGTCTTGGTCTGCCCCTCGAACCGCGGCGCCGGATGCTTCACAGACACTACCGCCGTCATGCCGTTGCGGATATCCGCGCCGGTAAAATTTGCGTCCTTTTCTTTTAAAATGCCAAGCTCTCTGGCATAGGTGTTCATGATTGCAGTGAACGCCGTCTTAAAGCCCGTCAGATGCGTGCCGCCCTCCGCGTTGTAAATGTTGTTGCAAAAGCCAAGCACATTCTCATGAAATTCGTTCACATACTGGAACGCACACTCCACCGTAATGCCGTCCAGCTCGCCTTTCAGGTACACCGGCGGCTCCTGCACCGTCTCCTTGTTGCGGTTCAAATCCTTTACAAAGCCCACGATGCCGGCCGGCTCATGATATTCCAGATGCTCGACCGTCTCACCACGCCGGTCTTCAAAAATGATCGTCAGCGCCGGGTTTAAGTATGCCGTCTCGTGCAGGCGGCTCTTAATCTCCTCCGCCGCAAACTGTGTCTTTTCAAAAATTTCCGGATCCGGCAAAAAATTGATGCAGGTACCGGTTCTTTTCGTCTTCCCGATCACCGGAAGCAAGCCCTTCTCCAGTTCCACCACCGGGACGCCGCGCTCAAAGCGGTCGTGGTGGATCTGCCCGCCTCTGCTCACCTTCACGTCCAGATACGTGGAAAGCGCGTTTACCACCGAAGAGCCGACGCCGTGCAGACCGCCGCTGGTTTTGTAGCTGTCATTATCAAATTTTCCGCCCGCATGCAGCGTCGTGAACCCCAGACGCTCCGCCGGGACGCCCTTCTCATGCATATCCACCGGCACGCCGCGCCCGTCATCATTCACCGTTGCAGAGCCGTCCTTTTCCAGATACACCTCAATCTGACTGCAGTAGCCCGCCAGATGCTCGTCCACCGCATTATCTACAATCTCATAAACCAGATGGTTCAATCCCTTTCTGGAA
>CABRSG010000325.1 GCA_902473545.1 uncultured Lachnospiraceae bacterium
CTCGCCGCATCATATGTTTTCTTTGCCATAAAATCTCTATCCTTCTTCAAACAATTTCCTGCTTATTTCCTTATGCATTATAACAACATCCCGCAAAAAAATGCAAGCAGAAATGAAAAGCCGTCGCCCGGCTGGGTGACGGTCATTCTAAAAGCAAGTGTTTCAGTCATTTCTGTATTTTTCTCTCAGTTTTCGCAGTTTCAGACCGCAATAAGCAAACAGATAAAGATATAGCAGCGTCAGAACAGCAAACAGCACTGTGAACACGCTTGCAAGGGAGTCGCTGGTCTCTATACTTTTGATAAAATTCGGAAGCACGCAGCAGAGGAAAATTATCATAATTGGAAGCAGCCGAGTTTTCCTTACATGGTTGACCAATTCCACTCCTGATTCGTTGTCGGAGAAAATTTCTACATCCTGTTCGGGGTATCACCTTAATGCATGTCCAGAACAGCTAAAATGCCATCTATGTCCGGCGTCATCATATGTTTGTTGCCATTTTCACACTGCCTTAGATAGTCCTGACACGCCATAACAATTCTGCGTTCATTTTTAGTCAATATATTCAGAACAGCAGAATAATAGGCATCTCCGCCGACAGGATATGTATCAATGTACTTCTTACTCACCGGAAACAATTTTATATAATGAACTCCGTGACGATATTTCGGTTTTGTTTTTTTATTTGGCGGCAGAGGAAAATAGTCATTCTTTGGCACTGTTGGGGATATATTAGACCTCAATGGAACAACAAAAGTTCTCAAATTCCTTTTATACCGCAAACGAATGAGCAAAACACACGGTCTGCCCTTTTCATTACACAGCAGTTCATCCGCTACTGAATGTTTATTACATAAATCATAAAACTCTTGTTTCACCTTAACCAGTTTTATCATATGTTACTTTTCGTCCTCCAATATAACAATAACTCCACAAAAGTGGAGTTATTGTTATTTCATACAATTAGATGATATTCGAAATTATAGTCCCGTCATCTGCGGAGACCAGACATACAATTGAGCGATATTCGAAATTTATGACCCGTCGCTCCCGGAGTCAAAACATACTGTTGAATGATATTCGAAATTATAGTCCCGTCATTCACGGAGACTGTGTATACCGAAAACAAACCGTTTTCTTGTTTTTATTATACCCGGATAATTCAAAAATTGTCAATAAAGTTTTTTATGAAAAACAGCCCGAATCGCACCCCCAATATTCATGATTATTAAGAATTTGTAAACAACTTTTGCAACTCCCAGCGGAGAAGCCTTTGCCAAAGACGGCGGCTGGGCCGTGCCGGAGGGCGGACACGTCGATTCGCAGGGACGCATCATCGACAAAAACGGAAATGTCATGGGCGGCGGCGCCCCGGTCGGTTCCAAAGGATAACGACAGGTAAGGCGGAAATTACGCGCAAACGGCTACCTACATAAATCCTCTGCGCAGCAATTCCATATACACCATGTTTTCCAGCATAGCCGCAACCGCATTCTCATCATTTTGTATCAGGGCAGTTGGCAGTTTAACCAGACTGTTGCTATATTTTCACCTTCAGCGCAAGTATCACTGCCGCAAGGCTCTCACCCACCCCAAGGTAAAAGCTTTCGATAAAGCTCTGCAGCGGCTTCTGCTTTTCCGTGAGCAAAAGCAAAAGCAGCGACTGGCGCTCTTTTTCCAGGAAATCGGTCCAGAAGCCAAAGTCCGACCATTTGGTGGGAATCATATCGACCGGAAAGCGGAGCTGTCCGGCGATCAGCCAGAAAAAAAGTACCGCGCAGACCGTCGTCGCTGCCAGAAGAAAAAGCCCTGCGCGCTCCTGGCGGTATGCAGCAGCAGCCTGCAGGTAGCGCATCAGCAGACGGCAGCCCAAAACCAACGGGATCAGAAGGACAAGCAGCCCCAGGATCCAGCCGAGCGTGTCCATGCGCACAAATTTCCCGTCCAGCGCGTGGCGCGCCATAAAGTCCTGCCGCAAATTTTCGTAGGAGATGCTGCCGCCCGTCGAAACTGTCAGATTGGTAAACTTTGCATCAGAACTGCTCTCCTCATATACAACCGTATCCTCCGCATCGTACAGGATGCCGCGGATGGTCTTCTTCTTTCCCGAAAGCTCCACCGACAAACCAATGACATTTGTGTTTCCAAACAATTTCTGCGCGGTATTTGCGTCGATCAGGCAGCCGTCGCGGTCGTCTTCATCCAGCCGCGCTGTTCCCTCCAGAATAAGATCAGAACGTCCGCAGACGGCGACCGCCGCCACGGTATGCGTGCGCGCCAGATTGCCATTTTCCGCCCTTACCTCGTTTTCCTGGCTCCAGGCAGCGAACTCACGCGGCTGCTTCTGCTCCTGCTCCGTCCTGCGCATCGTTTCCATGTCCGCTCCCGTCAGCGGGCTGCTCTCCAGCAGGATCAGCGCCGTCCGCTCACATGCCGTAAGGATTCGCGCCTGCCGCTGCGCAAGCACATGCAAAAGCAATATCGCCGCAAAAATCAGCGCCCGGAAAATTCCTTTTCCATATCTTTTCATATCATTCCTCAATCAGCCGCACACGGCTTCCGGCAGAGATTGCCTTATCCGCGGATACGATCACCTGCTGATCCGACGAAAGAGACCCGGGCTGCAGTGCAGCGCTCGTCTCGTTCTTATCCAGCACCGTCACCTCCAGACGCGTCGCCGTCAGCTCCGTTCCCAGCACCGTGCTGCTCTCCGAGAGCACATAGACATAGTATTTTCCACTCTCCTCATAAAGCGCCTGTATCGGGATGCAGCAGTCGTATGTCTCTGAGATACGCGTCGATTCCAGCGTCGCCGAGGTGCCGGCTTCCAGCGA
>CABRSG010000326.1 GCA_902473545.1 uncultured Lachnospiraceae bacterium
CCGCCGGTACCGCTGCCACCATAGATGCAACTGCTGCCATTGCTAAAAATTTCTTGTTCATAGCTTAGTCCTCCTTTAAGATGAAATCGGACGGCCAAAGCTTGCGAGACTGCGGCGTCCGTCTTATAGACGGATTATATAATATTTTCACAAGAAAATCAATCTTTTTTGATTAATTTGTTAAAATTATTTTTAGATTTTAAATTTTTTTATGTATTAATCCCACAAAAACTGTTATATTCATTTGAATTTCTCTGATAGATACGATATAATAGCAGACAGAAAAAACATATCTGGAGGAACGATCATGAATCAGAAAGCAATATCCCTGGAAGTGCTGAATGCCTTTTGCCTCGACGCAGATCCTGCATCCGTCCGCTCCTACGGCGACGGTCACATCAACGATACCTTTCTTGTGGAGGTTTCCGGGACAGACAAGTTTATCCTGCAGCGCATAAATACGGAAATATTTCATCATCCGGAAGAATTGATGGAAAATATCAGCGGCGTTACCGGCTGGCTTCAGAAAAAAATCATAGAAGAAGGCGGCGATCCGGCGCGGGAGACCTTAAACGTGCGCCTCGCTGCTGACGGAAAGCCGTATTATAAGGATAACTTAAGCGGCTACTGGCGTGTGTACGATTTTATCGGAAATACCTCCTGCTTCAACCAGTCGGAGTCTGTGGAGGATTTCTACCAGAGCGCGCTCTCCTTCGGGCATTTCCAGCGCCTGCTGGCGGATTATCCGGCGCACACGCTTCACGAAACGATTCCGCATTTTCACGATACGCCCGTACGGTTTGCCGATTTTGAAAAAGCGGCCGCAGCGGACAGCGCCGGACGCGCGGACAGCGTGCGCGGGGAAATTGCTTTTGTGGAGGCGCGCAGAGAATACGTCCACACACTGGCAGACCGGCAGGCATCCGGCGAGCTGCCCCTTCGCGTTACGCACAACGACACGAAGCTGAATAATATCCTAATCGACAACGCAACCGGCAAGGGTATCTGCGTCATCGACCTCGACACCGTGATGCCGGGGCTTTCCGTCAATGATTTCGGAGATTCCATCCGCTTCGGCGCAAGCACCGCCGCCGAAGATGAGCAGGATCTCTCAAAGGTCTCCTGCAGTCTGGAACTTTTCGAGGCATACACGAAAGGCTTCCTGAAAGGCTGCGGCGGCACCCTCACACCTGCCGAGCTGGATTCTCTGATCGACGGTGCAATTATGATGACGCTCGAATGCGGGATGCGCTTTCTCGCAGACCACTTAGAGGGCGACCACTATTTCAAGATACGCCGGGAAAATCACAACCTGGACCGCGCACGCACACAGTTTAAGCTGGTGAAGGATATGGAAGAAAAACGCGGGCAGATGGAGGAGATTATCCGGAAAGTGGCAGCAGAGGTTCAAAAGAATCCTCGTTGATTGCATAATAAAAAATAAGGAATCCACTGCCATATGGCTAACAGAATACGATAGACATATGACATTGGATTCCCATGACAGCCCCATTTTATATTTAGATTCCAGCCTGTTCAAGAAGCGCCGGTACCTTGGACTCCCAGCCAAGCGCCATGATATGTACGCCCTGGCAATACGGCTTACATTCTTTGATAATACGGGCAGCGATCTCCACGCCGGTGATGCCTGCCTTTGTTTTTTCCTTGTCCGCCTTCAGCTCTTCGATCATCTCATCCGGAACATGGACACCGGCAACATTGTTGTTCATAAACTTCGCCATGCCCGCGGATTTCGGGATGATGATGCCAACCTGGACCGGTTTGCCGAACTGTTTTGCCTTCTCCATGAATTTGATGAATTTCTCTGGCTCGAATACTGCCTGGGTCTGGAAATAGTCTGCGCCTGCTGCCACCTTGCGCTCCATCTTTGCAAGCTGCGCATCCACGGAATCGCTGCACGGAGAAACAACCGCACCCTTCGCAAACTTCGGCGGCTCGCCAACCAGCTCGTTTCCGCCGAGATCAACGCCGGATTCCAGCTTCGTCACGGTATGAAGAAGAGAAACGGAATCAAGGTCAAACACCGGCTTTGCCTGCGGATGGTCGCCCATCTTTGTGTGGTCACCCGTCAGACAGAGAATGTTTTCGATGCCGAGCATCGCCGCACTCAGCAGGTCGGACTGCAGCGCAATACGGTTTCTGTCACGGCAGGTAAGCTGATAGATCGGCGTCAGCCCCTTATCCTTAAGAGCCTTACATACCGCAAGGGAACCGAGACGCATAACGGAGGACTGGTTGTCGGTTACGTTGACAGCCGTAATGCCGCTCAGATACGTTTTCGCTTCTTCCAGTGTATGTTCAATATGAATTCCTTTAGGCGGTCCTACTTCCGCAGAAACCACAAATTCACCACGTTCAAATAATTCCGTAATTTTCATTGTACATTACTCCTACTCATTATAAATTTTTCACTTCGTCATCGGTTGCGAAATTACGTATCTGCGTCGGACATTTCAGCGCGTCAAGACGTCCGATCTGCGCAAGTCTTCTGTAGATGCGCTCCCAGCCGCACTCCATGTCGCCATCCACCTCGCACATGCCGTTCTTGGAACCGCCGCACTGTCCGTTTACAAGGCTCTTGGAACATGCCGTGATCGGGCAGATGCCGCCGGTTAAGTTCAGATAGCACTCACCGCACTGCTTGCAGTCGTACTCCAGCGGCGTCACGCCCTGGAAGCCCGGCAGCGGATAGGTATCGCATGCCGCACACACTTTTTTGTCCTCAAAGTACTCTGCGACCGTCTGCACGCCGACGCCGCAGGAAAGCACCAGGATCACGTCGGCTGCCGCGATCTCA
>CABRSG010000327.1 GCA_902473545.1 uncultured Lachnospiraceae bacterium
GACTCGAACCGGCGACCTACGCATTACGAATGCGTTGCTCTACCAACTGAGCCACAGAAGCTTAATTTATGTGAAGTGCTTCACACAACGGATATTATATACAATCTTTTTTAATTTTGCAAGCATTATTTTTAAAATTTTCAAAAAAGAGGAGATATGGGAAAATGAGTAAAGTAAGAACACGTTTTGCACCGAGCCCGACAGGGCGCATGCATGTAGGAAACCTGCGCACGGCGCTGTACGCTTATCTGATCGCAAAGCATGAGGGCGGGGATTTTCTGCTGCGCATCGAGGACACAGACCAGGAGCGCTTTGTGGAGGGCGCGCTGGAGATCTTTTACCGCACGCTGGAGCACGCAGGCTTAAAGCATGACGAGGGTCCCGATATCGACAAAGGCTACGGTCCCTACGTGCAGAGCGAGCGCCAGGCGCAGGGCATTTATCTGGAATATGCAAAGAAGCTGATCGAAAAGGGTGAGGCGTATTACTGCTTCTGCGACAAGGAGCGTCTGGAATCCTTAAAGCAGGAGATCGCCGGCAAGGAGATCGTGGTGTATGACAAGCACTGCCTGCACCTTTCCAAAGAGGAAATTCAGGCGAAGCTGGACGCCGGCGTTCCCTACGTTATCCGTCAGAATGTGCCGAATGAGGGCACGACAAAATTCGAGGACGACATCTATGGAACCATCGAAGTGCCGAACGCTGAGCTGGACGACATGATCCTCATTAAATCCGACGGCTTCCCGACCTACAATTTCGCGAACGTGGTGGACGACCATCTGATGGAGATTTCCCATGTCGTACGCGGAAACGAGTATCTTTCCTCCGCGCCGAAGTACAACCGTCTCTACGAGGCGTTTGGCTGGGAGGTGCCGGTTTACGTGCACTGCCCGCTGATCACGGACGAGAATCACAAAAAGCTCAGCAAGAGAAGCGGTCATTCCTCCTACGAGGATCTGCTGGAGCAGGGCTTTTTATCTGAGGCGATCGTCAATTACGTGGCGCTGCTCGGCTGGTGCCCGTCGGACAACCGCGAAATCTTTTCACTGGAGGAGCTGGTGGAGGCGTTCGACTACCATCACATGAGCAAATCCCCGGCGGTATTTGACATCAATAAGTTGAAATGGATGAACGGCGAGTACATGAAGGCGATGGATTCTGAGAAATTTTATGAGATGGCGCTCCCGTACATGAAACAGGCGATCACCAGAGACGTGGATTTCCACAAGATCGCGGAGATGGTAAAGACAAGGATCGAGGTATTCCCGGACATCCCGGCTCTGATCGATTTCTTTGAGGCGGTGCCGGAGTATGACGTTTCCATGTACACACATAAAAAGATGAAAACGACCGGAGAAACCTCCCTTGCGGTGTTAAAGGAAGTGCTGCCGGTTTTGGAGGAGCAGAAGGAATACAGTAACGACGCGCTCTATGAGCTTCTGGTGAATTTTGCAAAGGATCACGGCTACAAAAACGGTTATGTAATGTGGCCCATCCGCACGGCGGCATCCGGAAAACAGATGACGCCTGCGGGCGCCACCGAGATCATGGAAATTCTCGGACACGATGAGACGATCGCGCGCATTAAGGCTGCAATCGCAAAGCTGGAGCAGTAAGATGGCGCTTTCCAAAGCACAAAAGGAAGCGGTTATGCACCGGGAGGGTCCTGCAATCGTTCTTGCGGGACCCGGGTCCGGGAAAACCACAGTTATTACAGAACGGACAAAATACCTTACACAGCAGTGCGGCGTTTTTCCGATCCACATTCTGGTCGTCACATTCACCAGGGCTGCTGCCCAGGAAATGCAGAAGCGCTTTCTTGCGCTGACAGACAGCAGGCAGACACAGATTCGCTTCGGGACCTTTCACTCGCTCTTCTTTGAAATCCTCAGACACGCATACCGCTATACAGGCGCCAACATCGCATCGGAGGAAGAAAAATACCGCTTTCTCAAAGAAATCACCGCTCCGATGGATATAGAGATCGAGGACGAGGCGGAGTTTCTGCACGATGTGGCGCGCGAGATCAGCCGGGTGAAGAACGAGCGCATCCCGCTGGAGCATTATTATGCGGCTAGCGTGCCGGAGGAGCTGTTCCAGGAGATTTACCGGAAATATTGCCGCGGCATGGAGCGCGCGGGAAAGCTCGATTACGACGACCTGATGGTTTATACCTGGGAGCTGTTTTCTGCGCGTCCGGACATTCTGGCGGGCTGGCGAAACCGATTCCGATACATTCTTGTAGATGAATTTCAGGACATTAACCGGCTTCAGTATGATATCATAAAGCTTCTGGCGGCGCCGCGAAACAATCTTTTCGTGGTGGGGGACGACGACCAGTCGATCTATCGCTTCCGGGGTGCCAGGCCGGAGATCATGCTGAACTTTCCGAAGGATTTTCCGCAGGCAAAGCAGTATCTTCTCGACCGTAACTTCCGCTGTCCGGGAAACGTCTGCGACCTGGCAGCTCACGTGATCGGCAGAAATACGGTGCGCTACGAAAAGAAGATCGCGAAGGTGAAGGAGGACGGGCTGCCGGTAGAAAAAATTATATTTCAGGATCAGCAGCAGGAGAGCCTTGGCATCATCCAGCGCATTCAAAAAGCGCTCGCGCAGGGACGCCGTTACGACGAGATTGCCGTTCTGTACCGCAACAATACGGACGCAGGCGTGCTGTCCCAAAAGCTTTTGGAGTACAATGTACCGTTTCGGATGCGGGATTCTCTGCCGAATTTATTTGAACACTGGATCGCACGTCATATCATCGCTTATCTGCA
>CABRSG010000328.1 GCA_902473545.1 uncultured Lachnospiraceae bacterium
TGCATCCGTATTGTCGCTGCACCAGATCTGCGGCGCGTAATAAAGCATTCCGGCGTCAAATCTTCCGCCGCCTCCGTTGCAGCCCTCCAGAAGAACGTCCGGGTATTGCGTAATCAAATACTCCTGCAGCTCATAAAGCCCCAGTACATAGAGATGACGGATCGCTCCCTGCGAAAGCTGCGGGTTTGCATTGCTGTAAATATTGTCGATGCAGCGGTTAATGTCCCATTTTATATAGGAAATATCTGCGCTCTGCATGATCCTGTCGATGCAGCCCTTCAGATAATCCAGCACCTCACGGTTTGAGAGGTCGAGCACAAGCTGGTTCCTGCCGCGTCCCGGCAGTCTCCCCGGAATCGTCAGCGCCCACTCCGGATGCGCGCGATAGAGGTCGCTGTCCTCGGAAACCATCTCCGGCTCTATCCAGATGCCGAATTTCAGCCCCAGCTTTTTAATCTCATCCACAAGCTCTCTCAGACTGCAGCCAAGCTTCTTTTCATTCACATACCAGTCGCCAAGCCCGGAATTGTCGTCGTCGCGCTTTCCAAACCAGCCGTCGTCCAGCACCATCATATCCAGACCAAGCTCCGCCGCCTGCCGTGCGATCGCCAGCAGCTTTTCCGCGTTAAAATCAAAATAGGTCGCTTCCCAGTTATTCACCAGAGCCGGACGCTTTTTGTTTTTCCACGGGCTGCGTATCAGACAGTCGAAATAAGCCCGCTGCAGACACTGCGAAAGATCCGTCAGACCATCCGGCGTGTAAACGAGCGCCGTTTCCGGTGTATAAAAGCATTCTCCCGGCTGCAGCGTCCAGGAAAATTCGTCATCCGAAAGACCGCAGACAAGGCGGAGGCTGTCAAACTGATCACGCTCCATCTGGATGCGGAAGCTCCCGCTGTACAGAAGGGAAACCCCATAGCAGCCGCCGAAATCCTCCGTCGTGCCCTTCTCACAGAGGATTACGAAGGGATTGTGCTGGTGACTGGACGTTCCGCGTCCGCTGCCGATCTCCGTGATGCCGTGCAGCAGCTCGCATCCCCCCCTGCCGCTCGCCCGTATGCTTTCCGTGAAAATGAAGAAGCTCCAGATTTCCTTCCATGAAATCCATCGACATGCTCATCATGCGCCCAAGCTCCATCAGAGCATCGCTGCGGTTTTCCGCAGCCGCCGCGCGTGTGATCACGTTCGCCTTCTCAAACACGCCGTAAAAGAGACTCACATAAAATTCCTCATGAAGATCCTTCAGCGTGATCTCCAACGTCTGCACATCGCTCTCCTGACCGGCAAACATCGCCGGGAGCTGCGGCAGCGCATATTTTCCATCGTAAATCTTGTGCGAGACATACCGCAGATCCAGCGCCGGAACCATTCCTGCCCTGCCCGCCTTCATCGCAGACACGCGGAAATCGCCGTTCCCGTAAACCGCATACTCCAGCGGATAGTAATCCATCGAGTAGGTGCGCTCATTCACATCGCCCGGCTGCCCGGAAAAGCCGTGATCCTCCGGAACGATCAGATAAGAAAAATCACTTTCATCAGCAGGTGCGCCGTAGTACGTGTGCAAAAGCACGCCGTGATCATCTACCTTCATCTGGTAAGCGCTCTTTGCCGTCTGGAGTGTAAACGTTTTTGCCTGCTCATTGTATAAAATCGCCATATCCTATGCCTCTCCTTCTCTGCCTGTCCGACTCATCCTTCTATGATATACTTTATGATGCCTGCGGATTGCGACGCGCAGCTAGTCCTTTAGGGCTCTATGCTACGCCCTCCCGCAATCCTACTTTACTTTTTTCAGCCAGAAGAATCCATTTCCGGGAACCTTCACCGCCGATGCCGTCACATTCTTCCCGGTCACCAGATCCCGGTATTCTCCGTCTGTTTCCTCGATCCAGGCGGTCTTTTCAAATTCGCTGAAGTTAAAAAGCCCTATCAGCTTTTCCCCCGCATATCTGCGCACAATACAAATTACCGCCTGCTCGCCGGTCTCCAATGTATAAAAATCCGCCGTCGAAGTAAATACCGCCTCCTCACTGCGGATTTTCTCCAGTTTCTGCAGTCCGTGGAATATACGCTCCGAGACCGTGCCGGTCTGCTCTATCTCGTCAACCAGCTCCCAGCGGAATTTTCCGCGGTGAACGTAACGGGAATCCGGCGCCTTTTCCGGAACCTCCCTGTATGCGTAATCGTTGGTCTGGCCCACCTCGTCGCCGCTGTAGAGCATCGGAATGCCGGACTGTGTAAACATAAACGCATGAAGCATCAGATCCCGCTGGATCGCATACGTCATCTGTTCGTCATCCTGCTCGAAGCCCGCCTTCTCCACACCGCACATGGAAGCCGCCGTTCCGCAGAAGCGCGCGTCCCCCGTCACCGGGTCCGCATTATAAAGCTCGCCGCGGCTGTAGCTGCCCGCCGCCTTCCCGGTAAAAAAGTCGTTAATATACTGCTTGTGGGACCGTTCCTCCATGCCCCACCACTGCAGCGTTGCGTAATCCAGCCCCCAGCCGATGTCGTCATGGCAGCGGAGGTAATTCAAAAATACATATTCCTTCGGAAGCTGTGCCAGAATATCCATCTGCCGCTTCAGAAGGCGGGTATCTCTGGTCGCCAGCGAATTCCACATGGTCGCCATCGTGGTCACATTATACAGCATGTGGCATTCCGGCTTCTCCACTGTTCCAAAATACGGAGCCACCTTGGACGGCTCCATCACCACCTCGCCCAGCAGCAGCACGCCGGGGCAGACAATCTCGCCGACTATCCGCAGGATCCGGG